>JAESUW010000142.1 GCA_016760525.1 Labilibaculum sp. | reverse complement strand
ATGTAAGTAAGCCACCTAGAATAACATGTGCCATTGGGCTTTGGATTTCATTGCCCGGTAAGTCACCTTGCATTGCCAAAGGAATTAGTGCGAGAGCTGCAGTAAGAGCCGTCATTAAAATTGCATTCAGACGGTCTGATGAGCCTTTGGTAATTGTTTCAATCAATGAAACCCCCTGACTTTGTAATCTTTGATAATTTGAAATCAAAAGCATTCCATTACGTGTGGCAATACCAAATAGTGTGATAAAACCAATAATTGCAGGAATACTTAATACACCCGAAGTAAAGTAGATTGAAAATACACCCCCGATGAGTGCCAATGGTAAATTAAGCAAGATAACTCCCGCAAGCTTGATATTTCTAAATTGTTGAAACAAGATTAAGAAAATCACCAATATTGCCAGCATAGAAGCTAACATTAGAGTTCTTGATGCTTTGGCTTCACTTTCAAACTGACCTCCATATTCAATTCTATAACCTTCAGGCAATTCAATATTTGCATCTATTCTGCTCTGTATAATTTCTACAACACTACGAATATCGCGTTCAGCAACATTTGCTGCAATTACAATTTTACGTTGCACATTCTCTCTGCTTATAGCACTTGGACCCGATACCGAAACAATATCTGCCACCTGTTCTAAAGGCACTTTTTTACCGTCATCGGTATCAATTAGTGTCGCACGAATACCTTCAATAGTTTCCGTATAATCACTATTCATTCTTAGCACTAAATCGAATCTGCTTTGACCTTCGTAAATGTCTGCTCGCTTTTCGCTTCCAAAGGCAATATCAATAAATTCGTTAAATTGATTAATGGTAATACCATATTCAGCTAGCATGTTACGATTGGCTTTAATTTGAATTTGTGGTATTTCAACCTGTTGGTCAACATTTACATCTACCAAACCTTCGATATCAATAATCGCAGCTTTTACCTGATTACCAATGATGAACATTTTATTTAAATCGTTACCAAAAAGCTTAATGGCAATATTTGCTCTTGTTCCCGAAAGCATGTGGTCGATACGGTGTCCTATTGGTTGTCCAACTGTAGCCGCAATGCCTGGAATTCTAGCTATTGTTTGCCTAACATCCGCCATAAATTCCTCCTTAGTTCGGTTCTCTAGTTTAAAGGTAGCATCTACCTCGGCACTATTTACCGTTTGCGAATGTTCATCTAGTTCACCTCGTCCTGTTCTTCGCGCTGTACCCTTAATTTCGGGGATTGAAAGAAGTTCAGTTTCAACCAAATTACCCAATCTATTGCTTTCCTCTAACGATGCTCCTGGTTTTGTAACTACTGATAATACCAAGGAACCTTCATTAAATTCAGGTAAAAAGCTACGTCCCATATTCGAAAATGTAAATAGAGAAATAACAAATATTATAAGCGTTGGGACAAGCACAGCTTTCTTGTGCTCCAATGCCCAATTAAGTGATATCTCGTAGTAAAATGCCAGTTTACGAACCAGCCATTTTTCTTTTTCATTTTTTGCAAGATAGTTTTCATTAGTTAACATTAACTTGGCTAACAAAGGAGTTAGGGTTAAGGCTATTAAAGTAGAAACAAACAAAGAAACAAGAAATGAAATACCTAGTGGCTGTAGCATGCGCCCTTCCATACCTGATAGTAAAAACAGGGGCATAAATGCTGCCGTAATAATTAATGTTGAATTAAGTATTGATGCACGGACTTCCTTTGATGCTTCAAAAACAACGGTAAAAGAAGATTCTCTTTTTTCCAGGGGTTTTTGCCAATTTTGTCGTAAACGTTTATAAACATTCTCTACGTCAACAATGGCATCATCTACCAGCATACCAACAGCAATTGCCATTCCCCCCAAGCTCATGGTGTTTATATTTAAGCCCAATACTTTAAGCACCAAAATAGAACCTAGTAATGATAACGGAATTGCTAAAAGTGATATAAAAGTGGTCCTGAAACTACCTAAAAACAGGAACAAAATGATGACCACAAATATGCCACCTTCTATTAAGGCTTTCTGTATATTATTTACCGATGTTTCAATAAAATCCGCCTGACGGAAAATCCTAGTGTCCAATACCACATCCGCAGGCAAGGTTTTTTGAAGTCCTTGCAGGTTTTTTTCAACACTTGCAGTTAATTCCAAAGTGTTGGTATTTGGCTGTTTCGATATGGAGAGAATAATGGCAGGCTTTGCATTTTGAGATGCATGTCCCATCTTTATTGCTCCACCAATTTTAACTTCTGCAACATCTCTAATTTTTACAGGTTTGCCATTATTCGATTTTATGTACGAATTAGCCAGTTCTTCAATATCAGAAGTTCTAGCCATACCTCGCACAGCATATTCATTACCATGCTGTCTAACTGCACTTCCTACTGAATTTTGACTTATACCTGTACATATATCTGCCAATTCGAGCATAGAAACACCATAGTATTTCATTTTGTCAGGATTCGCTAAAACCTGATATTGCTTGTAATCACCACCAATTATTGTAACCTGAGAAACGCCGCCAGTTGCCAAAATTAATGGTTTTACATTCCATTCGGCAATGGTTCTCAAATCCATCATGCTTGTACTATCGGCTTGTATTCCAATTAAGAATATTTCACCCATTATACTTGACTGTGGTGCGAGCGTTGGTTGTCCTACACCAATGGGCATTTGCGATGAGATACTGATTAATTTCTCACTCACGATTTGACGAGCCTTGAAAATATCTGTTCCCCAATCGAATTCAACCCAAACAAATGAAAAACCTTGTGAAGAAACGGAACGCACTCTACGTACATCAGTCGCTCCATTAACAGACGTTTCTATGGGAAATGTTACCAAACGCTCTACCTCTTCCGATGCCATACCATGAGCATCAGTCATAACGACTACTGTTGGCGAAGTAAAGTCAGGAAACACATCGACATCCATATTTATTGCAGTTCTCGTCCCGAGAACCACCAACAACACCGAAGCAAGCAGTATAAAATACTTGTTATTCAGTGAGAATTTTATAATATTATTTAACATGATTGTACAATTTAATGATTATGACCTGAATGAGCATCTAAAGTTCCCGTAGCTTGTGCTAGTTTCACTAAAATAGCCCCCATTGTTACAATACGTTCCTCGGCTTTGATACCTTTGATTATTTCAGTTTTCAAACCATCGCTCGCACCCACTTTCACTTCTCTCTTTTCAAAGAGTTCCGGATGTACTTGTACGAACACAAAGTATACACCCTGCTCTTCTAATAAGGCAGAATTAGGTATTGTTAAAGCTTGAGAACTACTTCGGGTTTTTAGGTATAATTCCACAAATCCTCCAGATACGAAAGTCCCTTTATTGTCAATTTGCAGACTAATAGGGATTAGATAGTTATCCTTATTTGTTGTTCTTCCAAAAGATATTACTTTACCATTTAATTGTTCCAGCGAATAGGTTTGATTATTATGTAGCGTTCGGATACTTGCTGAATTAATTGTTCCTAAAATAGAAGCAAATTTCTGCCGAACTTCGGCTTTTAGAATAAGTGTTTTGTTCTGAGAGACACTAACAATTGGATGACCAGCTTCTACATATTGTCCGTTTTGAACAAAAATTTGTTTTACAAAACCATTCATCAAACTTCTTACTTTCTGCCCAGAGGCATTAAAGTTTTTATTCAAGTTGTCGTAAGCTACTTTTGCATTATCGAAGAGGTTTTTTGCATTCAACAAAGCCTTTTCAGAAACAATCTTGTCAAGGGCAAGTCCTTTTAATCTTTCGTAATCAGTCTTCGTTTTTTCATAGTTGTTTTTTGCTTCAGCATATTGGCTTGAAAGATTATTATTGGCTAATCCATTTCCTGAAATTGAGAAAAGAGTTTGACCATTAGCCACCTTTTTTCCTTCAACTACATTGTCGGCATAAAGCATAACAACACCATTGGTTTTGGCTGAAATTAAAATTTCATCGCCCTGTGCCGATTCAATTTGAGCTGTAGTTTTAATAACCTGACCAAAAGGTTCAACTTTAGGAAACTGGGTTGCAAAATCTATTTTCCACGATTGTTCTTTGGTAAATACCGTTGCATTGGTTGATGAAACGTTTACACTTTCAGCAGCCTTAATCGCATTGTTTTTATCTTTAAAAACTGTAATGTCTAGAGCAACTAATTGGAAACTACCTTTCTCAGTTTTAATGTCAAATATTAATTTTCCTTTACCTTTTGTATCAGGCTTCAACACAAACTTGTAAATTCCCTTTCGCGTTGGCTTGTTAAGGGTATGTTTTGTTTCTATACCCTTAACAATAAGCCTGGCTGTCATGCTTCCACTCTCCAAGGCTGTAAAGTTTGGAAGATGGGAAAAGTGAGCTAATATCTCAGATGTATTCCCTACAACAAAAGGATCTGCTTCTGCAAATAATTCAAATTCGTTGCTGTATGCTGTAATTTGAATTTTCACATCGTCCACCTGCTCATCCAAATTAGATTGGTGATCGTTACTGGCACAACTTGCAAAAAAAAGTGCAAGTATTGTAAATAAAAATATCTTATTTTTCATTTTATTCTTACTTTAATTTCTATAAAAATCTCTCCTTAGTAAACTGACTAGTGCATCAATTCATAAATATACCTTGATAAGTTTATGAGATAAGTTTTTTTTCCTTACTATTGATTTTTTTAACTAGAAAAAGAAATGTCTCGAACAGCCTTGCCAATATCAGTAAGCCCAAGGGCTATTAAAATATTACAGAAAGCAGTGAAACAAAGAACCTTGGAGAAACATTATGCAGAGCGCATGGAAATAATTCTTTTGAGCAATTTGAAAAAAAGAAACATGGACATAGCAAGTCATCTAAAAATAGTTGTTGACACTGTTGTAAAATGGAAAAAACGATGGCGGAACAATGAAGAGAAGCTTTTAAAGTTAGAATACAGCTATGAAGGAAAACAGGTGACAGATAATGATTTGTTGAAAGAATATAAAAACATCTTATCAGACTTCCCAAGAAGTGGTTCCCCCGGACATTTAACAGAAGTGGATATTGCTTTATTACAGGCATTAGCCTGTGAATCTCCTGAGAAATATGGTTTACCTGTTGCTGTCTGGACACATGAGCTTTTATCTGGACAAGCAAAGAAAAAAGGAATAACAATATCACCTGCCCATTATGGAAGGATATTAAAAAAAATGAATTAAAACCACATAAATCAGACTATTGGCTCTTTCCAAAAATTGAAAATGAAGAAGAATTTAAATCCAGGATAGAAAAAATATGTAACACACACATCATGGCACAAAAGAATGCCGATAAAATAACAGTAAGCAGTTCTGATGAAAAAACAGGTATCCAGGCTATATCCCATTCTCAAACAAGCCCTATGAAATCAGGTAGAGTTAAAAGAGTGGAGAGTGAATACAAAAGAAATGGAACGACTTGTTTGATTGCATCAAATAAAATCTCAACAGACCAGCTAAATGCCTTTACTTTGGGGCAAACCCGAAAAGAGGAAGACTATCTTAGGCACATTCAGGATATTGTAGCTTCAGAGCCAGAAAAAGAGCATATAATAATATGTGATCAATTAAATACCCATAAGTCAGAGTCTTTGGTAAGGTGGGTTGCTGAAAAAATAAAGCACACTTACGATCTGGGTAGTAAAGGAAAAACAGGAATTCTCAAATCTCAAAAAACACGTATGCAATTCTTAGAAATGGAATCACATAAAATACGATTCTTATACACGCCTAAGCATTGTTCTTGGATGAACCAAGTGGAAAATTGGTTTGCCAAATTACAACGAATGGTAATAAATAAAGGAGAATTCCCTTCCGTTAAAGACTTAGAAGAAAAAATTAGTTCGTTTATTGAGTATTACTCAAACCATTTAGCCAAACCAATGAAATGGAAATTTAAAGGGTATAATTATAATACATAAATGTATTTCTGAATTGATGCACTAGATCGAATATTGACCTTTTAGTCGAAGCTTTACCTGAATATCTTTATCACTCTTATTACTAAAATACCAACCATGAATGCCTTCAAAAGGAGCAAGAAATGTTCCTACGATATTATTTGAATAAGCCTGTGCATACGATTCGTAGAATTTGGAATACTTTTCTCCTTGTTTTACTTCTCCATGAAAATCATGAAATACGACTCCTTCATTTGTAAGCCACTCGTATTTGAATTGATCGTATTTTTTCATTTTAACCTTAAATTCAATTCCTTTTCCTGCAAGTACATCTATAGTAAATTCATCAGATCTGAATTCCGTTTGTTTGGCAGGAGCAGCATTATCAATTTCCTTAGGTTTCTGAACCGATGAAGGTGATCCTAAATTTTCCAGTTTCAATGCCGGATATTTTTTCGCCTCTTTAATTTCTTTTTTTTCAATTACAGTTTTGTCAAGCTTACTTGCTTTTTCAGCTACATATAAACGATCAAATCCCATAAGTTTTCCTGCGCCAGTAGGATCAATTCCATACTCTGCCGGTAAAACTGCAACAATTAATAAAAAACTAGCGATACCCATTGCAAGGGCAATATTTATAATGATGTTCTTTTTTTCGAGCATTAAATTTTTCATGATCTATCTTTTTACGATGTGAAGTAACCTGTTAATTGAAATCCTATTAATAAAAAACCGGCTGCCATTAAAAGCATATTGGTTAAACTCGAAAAGCGTATAAAACTGTCGTACTTACGCCAAACGTTAATTAAAACCAATACTACTGCTAAGGCTATAAACTGACCTATTTCAACGCCTATGTTAAAACCGATTAGATTCCAAAATAATCCATCTTCACTGAAATGTAATTCCTGAAGTTTACTGGCCAAACCAAAACCATGAAATAGACCAAAAATAAGAACAGCCGCTTTCGTGTTGGGTTGTTTTCCAAAGAAGCGATCAAAACCGCCCATATTATCGAAGCCTTTATATACTATTGACAGAGCAATTATGGCATCAATTAAATAAGCATTAATTGATATATCGGCAAGAACCCCAAATAATAAGGTGGAACTATGACCAATTGTAAAAAAGCTTACATAGAGCAATACCTCCTTTGGTTTATAAAGAAAAAATATAACTCCAACCAAAAAAAGTAAATGATCATAGCCTGTTAACATGTGCTCGGCTCCGATGTATAAAAATGGACCAAAGGCTATTCCACTGTTTCCGGAAAGAAAACTTTTAGTTGTTTCATTTACACCATGTGCAAATGCTTCTCCTCCTATAGCTCCTAAAACAATTATTAGTAGCAATAAGAATATTCCCTTGAATGTTAATTGCATATTAAATTATATTTCTGAAGAAAACTCAAAAATGACCTGTTCCTTCATGTATAAATGAATGATGATGTTTGAATGCAGCATTTTATTGCGATAAATAATTTATCGCATGCATTCATCATTAAGTCAGGTGAAATTTAAACACTAGGAGGTCCCCGTAAAACGATCGTTCCGGGGTAAAAAAGAGAATTTATTAAAAATGGGGGTTCCCCAAAACTGTAATTAATCCGATTTGCAGGTTCTGAATACTGCTTATATAACAGGTATAAACCTACAAATATTTTTATGCTATGATTGTTGGAATTTGTCTCTTGAATATTTGCCCTTGAATAATCAAAATCATTTGTGGCAGAAACATGCTGATGAAGAGGGAACGGATGATTATGATCCTTGTCAGTATCTTTTTCATTACTCCTTTTCTCTTGTGAATCGTGATGATGGTGTTTGTTATTATATTCATGCATATATTCATCAGTATCTACATGGCTAGTAATAAAATCGTCTGCCATCGTATCATGATGATGATGCGAAATCACTTGGTGACTTAGCACTACCAAAAATGATAGTAATAGCGATATGGCATAAATTTTATTTTTCACAGGTTCAAAAGTAACAAATTCTAGAACTAAAAGTTTATCTATCTCTTATTTATAATTAAAAAAGAGAATACAAAACGCATTATAGAATAAGTTTATTTATTGTCAACTTATTCTAGGATGGGACAAGGTATTTAAACCGTAAACCGTTTTACGGTATTCGTAAGCAAGAAACCCTGTTATTGAAACCTATATTTTAAGTGTATCAGTTTATAAATTTTTCTCAATTCTAAATATTGCCAGTTCCAGAATAAAAGAAGAGAGCTTGATAAACTTTTTTACCCGCTGAACTGTGGAAACTGATTTCTTAACCAGTTTTGAGATATTTCGGATTGACTTACCATCATTTAAAAGTTCAATGACATCTGAATGTTGTTCCAGATATTTTTCATCACTCATTTTTCCTTTTCCAGCATGAAGCTGATAGATTCCCTTCGCTTTTGCGACTGCTATACCTTGCCGTTGGGCTTCTCTATTACTCATGTAATCCATTTCAGCCAACGAAGCCATAATACCAGTCATTAGAGTAAAAAATAAATTATCTTTTCCTTTGGTTTTACTGATCAGGTTATGCCTGATAATCTCAATGGTGCAATCTTGTTTTATCAGGGTGTTGATTGTTTCAAGAACGTCGAAAGTGTCCCTGCCTAATCTGTTTATGTCCTCAACAATAATGTAGTTAATCAGCTTGTTTTTGCATCCGCAAGAAGCTTAGAGCCTTGCTTTCTTTCTTTAAAGGGGATTCGTCCGCTTATCTTTTCAATGTAGGCTTTACCCTGTATAATTTCCTCCTGTCTGCCTGTGTTTTGTCCTTCGGTTGAAACACGTCCGTAGGTTGCTTTTTTTTCAGTACTCATAAGCTAGGATGCTTTTAAGGATAGAAACTGGTCTAAATGTTCTTTGATCAGATCATCAAACTTTTTATAGACTAAGACCGCAGTATCTCTGTTGGTATTTTCTTTTTTGATATACATCTCAAATGTTAAAAGGTATTCATCTTGTAGGTGCTGATTCTGCACAATAATCTTGTCAAGATCAATTTCCATTAAATACACGATGGGATACCAACTGTTCATAACCAGACCAGAAGAATCCATAATCTTTTCGATGTTGTCAAAAATTCGGGAAGCGACTACAGTATCTTCTATCAGGTCAATAATGATGTTTTCTTTTTTGGTTCTTTCTAAAAAAGAGTGGGTATCAGATTTTATATATTTTTGTATAAAACTAAAACTTTACTCTTATGATGAAGAATGTCTTTGAACAAGCACTAAACATTCACGAACCATGGTTTATCAAAACTATTGATTTTGATTATTCAAAAAAGCGGTTGGATATATCACTTGATTTTAAAAAAGGGACAAGGTTTGAGTGCTCTACTGACGAAGGAGAAGTTCAACAAGGTTCAGTGCATGATACAAAGGAAAAAACATGGCGACATCTGAATTTTTCCGAACATGAATGTTACTTAACAGCACGAGTACCTGGAATTCGTAAACAGAATAATAAAGTTGAAATAATAACGACTCCATGGGAAGGAAAAATGAAAGGTTTCACTCTCTTGTTTGAAGCCTTACTTTTGCAATTGAGTACAGGTATGCCTGTCTTAACGGCTTCTCAAATCGTCAATGTTAGCGATGATAAGATATGGTTAATGTTGCGTAGATATGTTGGAAGCCTTGACATATATGGATTTAGAAGGGTTAAAAACACTAGGTTTGGATGAAACATCTCAAAAGAAGCATCATGATTACATCACTCTTTTTGTAGATTTAGTAAAAAAGAAAATTATCTATATAACAGAAGGGAAAAGTAATAAAACAGTAGTTGATTTTGTTTCTCACTTAAAAGAGCATGGTGGAGATCCTGAAAAAATTACTGATGTAAGTTCAGACATGTCTCCAGCCTTCATAAAGGGGATAAAAGAAAATCTCTCTAATTCTGAAATTACCTTTGATAATTTCCACATAGTAAAGATTATTAATGAAGCCGTTGACAACGGTCAGAAAAGAAGAGGTAAAACAGCAATATGGACTTAAAGGCAATAGGTATCTGTTCTTGAAAAACAACAATAATTTGACTGAAAAGCAAAAAGCGAAATTAGATGAGCTTAAGATTTATAAGTTAAACTTAAAGTCTATCAGAGCTTTGCATATTCATGAGAACTTTCAATAAATTTACAATTCCTATTCAATAGATGATTTTGAGATAAAATTAAAAAAATGGTATTTCTGGGCTACGCACTGTAGGCTTCTACCAATAATATCTGCGGCTAAAACGATAAAAAAACATTAGGCAGGTGTTCTTAGATGGTGGCATAGTAAAATTAATAATGGTATTCTTGAAGGATTAAACTCTGTAATTCAAGCAGCAAAATCGAAGGCTGGAGGTTATAAATTAACTCGGAATTTTAAAATAACAGCATATCTTTTGGCTGGAGATATTAATCTTGCTAATGTAAATACTGAGTATACTAATTTGAGAAAATAATGAGATTACCCACTAAAAGTTAGAACGAACCATTTTTCTTCCCCATTTCTAATCGCAATTACCTGCTTTGGCTTCAAATCCATTAGTTTTTTAATGGCCGAAGAGGTTTTACTTTTCGCCTTCTCTTCCAAAAATCTTCCCAACAAAATAAGCGTTACAATAATAACAGCGGATTCATAATAGACATGTGGGGATACGCCTCGGCTTAAAAAGTATTGTGGAATACAGTATTAAAAACACTAAACACAAAGGCAGTACCTGTACTTAGTGCTACGAGTGTATCCATATTCGCTGAAAAGTGTTTCAGTTTGTCCCATGCAATTACAAAAAATTCAGAACCACTCCAAAATAAAGCAGGAACTGAAAGCATCATCATTATCCAATTTTCATAAGGAATTTGCCCTATAAAAAACATAACCATAAGAATACTGGAATAGCTATTAGAAATAGTAAGAAAAATATATTCTTGAATGTAAAAAAAGAAGAAATTGATTTCATCAATTAAGATCTAAAAATTCAAATTAATCTGCAAATGCATTTTTATTATCCAATCTGTTTTTCAAAATTAAAACGGAAGCAATAAATAGTGAGAGCTCTTAAAAATTTCTTTTATACAATTCTATAAAATCATATTTTTATAATTCAAATAAATGAACTTAAGGTTCGCTATTCATCATGCGAACCTTAGGAAATACCTTTCGTTTAATGATGACGATGTCCTTCGTGACCTTTCATTTCAGCCTTATCACGATCATATTTGCAACATCCGGGAAGTTCATTGTAAACCTCATCTTTAGCTTTATGCATTTCAGTATCATGACCCGCATTGGCAATAGCCATATGCACTTTGTGAATGTCTGTTTTTGAACTATCAAAAGCAATTTCAATCATTTTTGTCTCTTTGTTCCAATCTGCTAATGATACTCCATCAACCGCTAAAACCGCTTTTTCAATACGATTCTCGCACATACCACAATTACCAAATACCTTGAAATTTTTACTAGTTTGCTGAGCCGATAAACAAAGCCCACTCACTAAAAACAATCCAATTAATCCAACTAATTTTAATTTCATAATGTTTTCTTTTACTAATGATTACTAATTCAATTATTTTTGGCCACAAGAACCACTTTTCTTTTTATTTGTACGAGTGCACTCTGAATGATCTGATTCCTTCTTTTCTAATTTATGACCGCAAGTCGAATGATCATGCCCTTCATGACCAGTTACCTGTGTAAGAGCATCTCTTTCGTACTGACAACATCCTGGAAGCATGTTATAAACCTCATCTTTCGCTTTATGCATTTGAGTGTCGTGACCTGCCTTTGCTATGGCCATATACACTTTATGGATGTCTGTCTTAGAACTATCAAAAGTCACATCAATCATTTTTGATTCTTTGTTCCAATCTGCAACAGATACGCCATCCACCGCTAATGCTGCTTTTTCAATTCTTGTCTCGCACATTCCACAATTGCCCGAAACTTTAAATTTCTCAGCATTCTTTTGTGCAAACACTGATCCTAAACTCGTAAAGGCCATTACGAATACAATACAAATTGCTTTAATTTTCATCTTCTCTAATTTTTAAATTATTTATTCCTTACAACATCCTTTTCTTACTGATTCTCTTTTATACCTGCAACAATTCGGCAGGACATTATATGCTACTAAATTTGCTCTCATAGCTTGATTTTGCCAAGGCTGTTTCAACTCTATGCGTACTTGGGTTTCCTTGTTCCTATTTGCCTCGGGAACACCTTCCATTTCTCCTGCTACTTTTTCAATGCGAGACTTGCACATTTCAAAAATCCCTAAAACTTTGAATGAATCAATCTTGTTTTATGCCAAGTCCATTAAAATTCCTATGAATGAAAAATCAAACTAAAAACCTTCCTGCACATCAAATTATTTTTTATTAATTAATTTTAAATATTGATCATAAGTCTCGTCTGACTTAAAAAACAAGACTCTACTATGGTCTTGTGGATCTTGCCTTACGATAGCATCTGCCTTGCTAAACATTTGGCCTGATACCGGATCAACTGCATTTTGGATATTATCTATATTTAGCTCCAGCTTCGTTAAGCATTTCTCACAACAACCATAATAAGTCTTACCTCCAATTTGAATTGGCAAACTACCTTTACTTTTAATATCACCTCTCACCATACAAATTATACGATCAGGTATAATTTCTCCCTCAAAAGATGAATAATTAATTACTTCCGGAATTGATTTGCTATTCAATTCAGGACTATATAAAGCTATAGCTGTAATTACTATTATTCCTCCCAACAATAGCAATCCTCTCGTTCTGCTTTTACTTTCTAATCGAGTCTTAATTTTATTCTTATTATTTATTTTTTTCATGATTTCTCCTCTTTTACCCTTACTACTTCTAACAGTTGGCTTAATCCGTAAGAGAAGTTATAGACTTGTTTAAAAGTATTGACATTTCTGTCGCAACCCTTTTATATCCTAATTATTAACGGCACTCATTGAAATTATTGGATTGATTGCTGCAACTTCAATTTTACTGTCATTAAGTTCATGAATGATAACTTTACAAGATACCATCGTTCCGATCCTGCTGTCAAATTTTAGAGCCTCATAAGCAAACTTGGGGTTACATGCACCTAATATTTTGTATTTTATAGGATTCAACAGCTAACTTCTCATTGAGTTTTTGCTGAATGTCAATTTTGGTTAGAATCCCAAATCCTACCTTTTGCTGCTATTATCTAACTTGTATCTCTACTTTTTCGAAATTTGAATTCAGTACTTTGGAATTAAAGGATGACACCTTTTTTGGTTTTATATGAATATTAAACTCTTACCAAACGCAAAACATTAGTAATTACAGAGACTAAACTAAAACTTACTTAGTACCGCAACTATTGTTTTTGATTTCACAACTTTCCTTTTTTAATAATTAAATGTTTAGTTGTTAATTGATGGGATCAAGCCTATTTCAATAAAATACTCTCGAAAGGCCTGATCCCATCAGGTCAAAATTAAAAACCCACGTGTCCAAACCTCCATTTAAACACGTTACCAAACTATGAAAAACTTAAACTTTACAGTTTAAACAAAAATCCCTTAAGAAAGCTGAACAGCCTAGATCCATTACTATACTCAGCAATTACCCTTTCCTTTTTAATATCTAAATCTGAAATAATTTGTTCCATTTCCATTATACTAATTGCCGATGAATCGTAGACTAACTGTATTCTATTTCTTGAACAAACTACCCCCGTAACCTCCTCTACACCAGAAAATAGGATGTGAACTGAATTCTTTTCAAATAAAGTCAAATCCCGATCAGTATGGAATTCAAAACATTTATTACTGCTCATAACTATAAATTATGGTAGGTTATATATTAGAGTTTCATCATTATTATTAAAACTCTCTCCAACATGTTTGTAAATAAGCATTTTGGTTTGTCCTTTTGTATGGATTATTTCCATTTCATTACTGCTATCAACCTTTAGCAGGGATTCCCCTGTCTCAGTAATTACGTTAAGTGTAAAATTGATATTTACAAAAGATTGTGAAGGATCTTCATAATTTTCAGGTGCCAAATATTCTACACAAGAATATACAAGTTCCACTTTCTCATCTTTATTAAAAGTAATTTGTGATATCAATTTGATTTCGTCTAAAAAATGATTTTCAGGTAATGGAAGCTTTACACTTTTCCATAAACTGTTATCTATATTATAAATGAAAATTGTTTGATTTTTCTTATCGTATTTCACATACTTTATTGACCCATTATCCATTTTAATAGATTTGTATTTTGAATCAATTTTCCCTTCATATTCAATCTGAGTAAAACCTATCGTACTCATAAAAAGCAGAAGAATGGTAATTAATATATTTGCTTTCATGATTTTCATTTTTAATGATTTGTCTTGTTTGTAGATATCTGACTATTTCATTAGTCATCAGAGGATTTGTGACATTTCCTGTTCTTAACCACAAAATTGTATTACTCATAACTATCTATTTTGAAATTGCAATTTTGGAAGGAACGGTTGCTCCTTCCCTCATATCTACTTCATTATTTAATGGTTTCCTTCACTTCTCCGCATCCTAGCATCATTTCTCCAAAATATGGGTTTTGAATTTCTTCAGACTTACTGAACCAATAGGCTCCTTTATCGCCATTAGCCATTGGACAGAATTGGTAGTAAGCAGTAACTTTATCCAAACCAAAAGACTTTACACTTTTGTATAATGCTTGGTTAAAAGGTGCGAAGGCTGCTCTTTGCTTATCAATATCCTTTTCTTCTACCATCATTTTTAATTTCGATTCGAGCACTTCCAAATCGGCCATCCAAGCCATATGAGCATCACCTTTTAACAAGCCCATGTTGATCGTTTTCAATTTTGACAACAAAGCTTCAGCTACGGTTTTAACCTGATCAGGATCAGATTTTACAAAAGCTTTGGTCAGGGATAGATAATCATTGTAAAAACCCGTTAACTGCTTTTTGAATTTGCTATCCACATCAAAACTTTCCATTTTATGCTGAGAATGATCCATTACTGCATCACCATTATTGGGCTCAGTTGAAACTTTACCTGCATCAGGGTTCATCATACTTGGAAAACCTATTAATTGAGATGCTGCATCAATTTTGAAAACGCCATTAATTGCAATTTCTTCATGTTCCTGCAAACCTTCACTTACGACGAAAAATGATCCGGCTTCCGGACCCAAAACAACTTCCCGATACAAGAAAGAAGGTGTTTCCCTATTCGGAACTTTCACATAAACCACAGCTCTTTTACCCGTCCAAAGAATAGATGATTTTGGAATTAGTATTTTGCTCGAAGATTCTGCAATTTTAGAAGTCACAATACCACTCACAAACATCTCTGGTTTAAGCTGTTGATTTTTATTGGACACCTCTGCTCTCACTTTTGCAACTCTTGTGCGACCATTAATAAAAGGATCGATATAGCTAACCTTAGCTTCGTATTTCTTACCTGGTATCGCCTGCACTGTAAACTCAACCTTATCATTCATTTTTATCCAAGGCAAATCACTTTCATACGCATCCAGCATCACCCAAAGTTTCGATAAATCAACTACCTTGAAAAGTTTTGTTCCTTCCTTCACGTAATCGCCAATTGAAACGTGTCGCATGGTAACTGTTCCCGAGATTGGAGAAAGCATATCAAAATATAACATCGGTTCTCCTTTTTTCTCAATCTCCTCAATTTGCTTATCGGTAAGATCCCATAATTTAAGTTTGCCTTTAGATGCGAGGTATAAGGACGGACGTGATGATTTAAAACTAATTGCCTCCAACAATTCACGTTGCGCTGTTACCAAGTCTGGAGAATAAATGGTAGCCAGTTTTTCCCCTTTACGCACAGTTTGTCCTGTAAAATTGACAAATAATTTCTCAATTCTTCCGCCAAAGCGAGCCGTTAATTCGGATACATTTCTTTCATCCACCTGAATTTTCCCTTGCAAACGAACTGACTTTTCAGGAACACCCAATTGAACCATCATGGTTTGAATATCCGCCAATTTAGCTGCAGATTCAGACATCACAATTTCATTCGGATCAACATCATCACCCGACGATTGCATCGTAGTAAGAGGAATTAAATCCATAGCACAAATTGGACACTTACCTGGCTTGTCCTGCTTAATCTGTGGGTGCATTGAACAAGTCCAGGTCGTTGGATCTTCAGATTCATGATTATGTCCTTCGTGCCCTTCAATACCATTTAAAGGTGTTGCGGTTTTATCAGATGATCCTGAAAACACGAGTCCAAGAAGAACCCCAAATACCAAAACTGAAATTACTAATTTGTAATTTTCTTTTATATTGTTGATTATTTTTCTCATAACAGAACGATTTATTTACCCATTAAGTAGTTGATGAATGCAATTGCAGCTTGTTTATCTGCTCTGGCTTTTTCCAGTTCCAAATTATACTTGAGAACCTTTCTTTCCATTCTTAAAATTTCTTCGAAATTCTTATTACCTGTTATATAATCGGTTTCCAACAGATTTAAAGATTTATTAGCCAATTCTAACTGAGCGATGTACAAAGCAATTCTTCTATGTCCATCTTTATAATCTTTCCATGAATTTTCGAATATGGATTCCAACATGTTTAATGTATTGGCTTTGTCCATCTCTTTGGCCGTTTCCAGCAAAACGACTTCATTAACCATTGCTTTGTATTTGTTCCGATAAAGAGGAACTGTAATTCCAATTTTCGGGAAAATAAAGGCATCTTTTCCTGCCAGATTATTATCTCCTTTTCCGACAATGGTATAATCAAAACCTAAATTGAAACTGGGTTTACCTTGCTTGTCAGCCAATACCTTTCGGTATTTCAATGATTCCTGCTGAAGTGCTATCCCCAACAACTTGTGATTGTTGCTTTTCACAGAATCCAACAAGGCTTCTTTTGTAAAACGAATGTCATCTTCCCACAAAACGTCAGGAGTATTCACCACATTTAATTTATCAGTATTTAAGAGTTTATTAAAAACAAGCTCCAATACCTGCTGCTTATCGATTAAGAGATCCAATTGGTTTTGTAAATCACCAATTTCCATTTCGATTCGATACTCATCAACTGCAGAAACCAAACCTGCCTCTACTTTAATAATAGCCAACTTTCGAAATGTACTTAGAATCTCAAGATTCTCCCTCGTGACTAAGACCGCTTTCTTATTAAAATAGATATTGAAATAGTTTGCACTGATATCACTAAATAGTTTTGACTTGGTATCCTGAAACACCTCATACTTTGCCTTAGCATTCTGAATAGCAATATTTTCTTTTGCTTTTAGTGTTCCAAACCACGGAAACATCTGAGAAGCCGAGAATTTAAATTTCTGAGGTCCCACTCTGGTTTCAACAGGTTTAATAAAATAAGCAAATGCAAGCTTAGGATCAGGCAAAGCTTTCACCTGAGGTGCTACCTCTAAAGCAGCCATATACTCCTTAAATCGGGCTTGTAATCCCGGGTTATTTTCTGCTCCTATTTTCAAGTAAGCTGACAGTTCCTCCTGGCCATAAACAACAGAGGAAGTCAAAAGAAACAGGGCTGTGATAATTAGATATACTTTTCTCATGATGCTACTCCTTTAGTTTTTTTAACTCCTTCTTAACTTTAGATTCCTGCCACATACTATACAACACAGGTACAACAAACATCGTTAATACCTCTATGATCATCCCTCCAAAAAGAGGTATTGCCATTGGTATCATAATGTCGGAACCTTTCCCTGTTGATGTTAAAATTGGAACCAGAGCAATAATGGTTGTTGCAGTTGTCATAACTGCAGGACGTACTCTTTTAGAACCAGCTTCCAATACTAAAGCACGCACCTCTTCAACTGTTTTCGGAGCCTTTTTTTCTTGCAATTGCTTGATATAAGTACTGATCAACACTCCGTCATCAGTTGCCACCCCAAACAAAGCAATAAATCCAACCCAAACGGCCACACTTAGATTTATGGTTCGTACCTGAAATAAATCCCTCAGATTAACACCACCCAACTCACCGTTCATAAACCAAGGCTGACTATACAACCAAAGCATTATAAACCCACCAGACAAGGCAACAATTATTCCTGTAAAAATCAAACTTGTTGATACGACAGATTTAAATTGGAAATAGAGAATTAAAAAAATGACCATTAGAGATATCGGCACAACAATCATCAATTTTTTAGTAGCTCGAATCTGATTCTCGTAATTACCTGTGAAGACATAACTAACACCTGCAGGCAATTTAAATTCGCCCTCGGCAAGTTTTTCTTTTAAGTATTCCTGAGCACTTTCAACCACATCAACTTCCGCAAAACCTTCTTTCTTATCAAAAATCACATAACCTACCAGGAAGGTATTTTCACTTTTAATCAACTGTGGCCCTCTGAGGTAATTTATTGTAACCAATTCTCCTAACGGAATTTGAGCTCCACTTGCTGCGGGAATCAATATCTTTTTTAAATCTTCCGGATTATCGCGATATTCTCTCGCATAACGCAATCGAACTGCGAATCTTTCTCTACCTTCTACTGTAGTTGTCAATTGCATACCTCCAATAGCACTACTAATCACCGATTGTAAATTCTTTATAGAAATGCCATAGCGCGAAATCGCATCTCTATCAATTTCCAGCTCCAGATATGGCTTCCCAACCACTCTATCAGCAAAAACTGACATTGCCTGTACTCCCTCTACTTGTTTTAGGTGTTTTTCTATTTCATAGCCCACTTTTTCAATTGACTCCAAATCGGGACCAAAAACTTTTATTCCCATTGGTGCCCGCATTCCTGTTTGCAACATCACCAATCGAGTTTGAATTGGTTGTAATTTAGGTGCAGAGGTTAAACCTGGAATTCTTGCTTGCTTAACTATTTCGTCCCAAATATCATTTGGAGAATTTATTTCATCACGCCACTGACGGAAATACTCACCATTTTTATCTTTAATTAGATTTTCTTTACTGATCAAACGAAAATCGTCTTCTTTAGGATTATAAAAAGATCCATCCTGTAATTCAAATGCATCTTCCTTGTTTACTTTAAAACGCATTCTGCGTCCGGACTCATTCAGTATGTATTCAGGCTTATAATTTATTACATTTTCGAACATGGAAGTTGGTGCCGGATCGAGTGCAGAATTTACACGTCCCCATTTTCCAACTACACTTTCTACCTCAGGAATCGAATTAATTTTCTTATCAAGAATTGCAATTACTTCCAGATTTTCCTCGATACCTGAATGAGGCATTGTTGTTGGCATAAATAAGAATGATCCTTCATCAAGAGATGGCATAAACTCCTTGCCAATACCAGGAATAGCTGCATCTATTTTTTGATAAACACTAGTTTTCTGCACAAATTCAGGCATAAAACCGAATAGCTTGTCAAAACCTTGCCAAACAGAAATTCCAAATACCACAATTAAGATTGGAAAAGATAAAAATTTCCATTTGTTATTTAAACACCATTTTAAAATTTTCGAGTAAGAAAGAACCACTAATGATAACAGTCCTAGTACAGATGACACTAAGGCAATTACAAACAAGAAATTTGCAAACAAGCTATTTTGTGCTCCTAAAGGCAACCAAGCCTTTGTTAGAAAAAAGACTACTACTACAACTGTAATTGCAATATTTATTAAATTCACCCATGATTTTCTCGCCTCAGTCCACTTATCCGCAAACAAACCATTTAAACCATAAGCAACCAAAGCCATCCCAATGTAATTACCTGAAACAATCGATAAAACCACACCTGCTACGCTAATCAGAATGTTCCATATTTTAGAATATTTGTTTTTATCAAAACGAATTGAAAAAACCAAATGAGCCAATGTCGGTATTATAATTAGGCCAATAAACAAAGCCGCCAACATGGTAAATGTTTTGGTATATGCCAGTGGTTTAAACAATTTTCCTTCTGCGGCCTCCATAGCGAAGACAGGCAAAAAACTAATAATCGTTGTTGCAAGAGCCGTTACCACTGCACCTGCTACCTCGGTTGTAGCGGTATAAATAATTTCTAAAAGTCTTTTCCCTTTAGCGCCAACATTTTCAACTGCTTCGATATGCCGAATTATATTTTCAGTAAATACCACCCCCACATCGACCATAACTCCAATGGCAATAGCAATACCTGATAAAGCAACAATATTGGCATCAACTCCAAACTGACGCATGGCGATAAAGGTTATCAACACACCAAGTGGCAACAAACTGGATATTAAGAAAGAAGCCCTGAGATTTAACACCAACACAATAACCACTAAAATACTGATCAAAAGCTCCAATGAAATAGCTTCCTCTAGTGTTCCCAAAGTTTCTTTTATCAATCCTGTTCGATCGTAAAAAGGAACAATTGTTATTTTTGACAATGTACCATCCGCCAATATTTTTGATGGTAAACCAGGTTCAATTTCTGCAATTTTTGCTTTTAAGTTTTCAATCGTCTGTAAAGGATTCGCACCATATCTTGCTACCACAACACCTCCAACTGCTTCAGCTCCTCCTTTATCTAAACCTCCACGGCGAGTTGCAGGTCCAAAATTCACTTTGGCAACATCACTTATTCTAATAGGAACATTATTTCTAACAGCAACAACACTCTTTTCAATATCTTCCAGGCTTTTAATATAACCCAAGGCGCGAATTAAGTATTCTACCCTATTAAACTCAATGGTTCGAGCTCCAATATCAAGGTTGCAATTTTTAACAGCAGCCATAATCTGACTAATATTTACGCCATGCGCTTTCATAGCATCAGGATCAATATCTACTTGATACTCTTTCACAAATCCTCCAATGGAAGCTACCTCTGCAACTCCTTTTGCTGCAGTAAGTGAGTAACGAACATAAAAATCCTGAATGGTTCTCAACTCATGAGGGTCCCAGCCACCTGTAGGATTTCCCTCCTCATCTCTTCCTTCTAATGTATACCAATAAACCTGACCTAGAGCCGTAGCATCTGGTCCTAATGCCGGAGAAACATCATCAGGAAGCGTACCCGCAGGAAGGGAATTTAGTTTTTCCAAAATTCTTGTTCTGCTCCAGTAAAACTCAATCCCCTCTTCAAAGATGATATAGATGCTTGAAATACCAAAAATAGAGTTACTACGAATGGTTTTCACACCAGGTATCCCCAAAAGAGATGTTGTTAATGGATAGGATATCTGGTCTTCAATATCCTGTGGAGATCTCCCCGGCCATTCCGTGTATACAATTTGTTGATTATCACCAATATCAGGAATTGCATCAACAGGTACAGGATCACTTGGTAAAAACTTGGTGTCCCAACCAAAAGGAGAATTTATAATTCCCCAGCTAATCATGACAATTAGCACCAAAAAAGTAACTAGTTTATTCTCAAGGAAAAAACGAATAATCTTATTAAGCATAGCTATTCAAATATAATTTAATCTTAACTTTAAAATACTTAACACATTAGAAACTATATGGCATAGTTGTACTAACGCATCTTATAAAGATAAGCTATAAATCATAATCTATAATTCTGCAATCTGGAAAGTACGGTTTGAATTTTGGGTGGCGGAATAGAATTTCTGAAAATATATCCTATTGCCTTGACTGGAGCCTCCAGCTCTATTAATTCAAATGAAATTGGTAAAACAATCTCTAATTGATTAAAATCAAAAGTGTAAGATGAAATGGAAAAATCATCTACAATTTTTATTGTAAAAGCCTCATCGTGACAGCATCCTTCCGGGATATCACAACAGGACTTTGGTGCTGATAAAAAAGACACATCCTTTACATTCCCTCCACAATAATGTGTAGAGATAGTCATACCTGTTGTAACAACAAGTAAAACTAACGCAAGTAATGTATGAATGATTTTTTTCAGCATTGAAATTAATTTAAAACACAAATTTAAAAATAGTTTATCCAATTAGTGTGTATAATTTTTTAAAAAATGTGCACAATTTTGAGATTCCTTGAAATTTACACCTCTGTAATAGGACTTCGTCCTATTTTCTTATTCTTACTGAACTCCCTGGGAACCAGTCCAGTTATGGATTTAAATTGACGAGAAAAATGCTGACTTGAGCTGTAATTTAATTGGTAGGCTATTTCGCTAACATTTAGCTCTTCGTAAAAAAGTAACTCTTTTGCTTTTTCTATTTTCTGAAGAATTAGATACTTTTCAATGGTAGTTCCTTCAATTTCGGAGAATAGTTTACTTAAAGATGAATATGAATGCCCTATGGTATTTGGCAAGTACTCTGTTAAATTCCCCAAATGTTCGGATGATTCTTGGTGGTGTACCCTCTTAATAATTTCGTTCTTTACCTGCTCAATCAATTGGGATTTTTTGTCATTCAACAATTCAAATCCAATCTCATTTAAAGCCTTTTTAATATCATTGCACTCCAATTCGTTTATTGTATTCTGAAAAAGAACAGTCCCCAGTTCTATCTCAATATACTTAATATTCAATCTTTCAAGAACATCTTTTACCGCAGATATGCATCGAGGACACACCATGTTCTTTATCTTAATACTAATTTGTTTCATGCTATATTCTTTTTCATAAAGTTAGTAGACTAAACTACGGTATCATTCAAATGTTTTAAAAATTATGGACTAAGACCATATCAAACTTAGATTAACTATCCGGTAAAATGATGGTTATCAGAAGTCTTAGGTGTTTAATTTTTTCTCGTATATAATTGGAGAATTGTTTAAGTTAATCAACTTTAGCTCCTACTCGTTATTTATTTAGATTAATTCTAAAATCAAATAGTGGAAAATTTGCTTTATTTAAAAATTAGGAAGATCTTTTTTTAAAACTAAAATAATTTACGCACGGTAAAATAAGAATATGTGGTAAGAGTCACGTTTTTGCACAAAATTTCTTAATAAAATTAGAAGGAACCGAAATAACATGTTTTAAACTTAAACAAAATTAATGATGAAAAAAATATAAACCAGAAAAGTCCATATAATACAAACAAAATTTCGACTCATGCACAAAAAAACAAGAACTATTTCGAATTAATTTATATCAATAAATGATTATTTCCTATGCCAATACATACTATAAATACCTCTATAAATACTTTTGGGAAAAATCCCTTTTTGTTAATAAATCAGAGATATTATTGAAGAGTTTGGCATAATTTTTCTCCAACTCCTGTGCCTAATTATTGTTTGTTGAAGAAATCCATAATTGCTTAAGTTAATGGCATTATCATAACGAGAGTGAAGAAATCACATTAAAAAGAACATATCTAGAATTATTAAAACATCTTAAATCATAGAGTTCCCAATAAAAATATTTCACAATCATCTGTTAATATGCCGAATAGATGCATCTTGATTAAAGCCTACCAAAAGTGTTAAGTTTGTATGCCTCTTCATTCAATCAATTATCAAGTGTTAATTACCTCCACTTTAATGGGTTTCTTATAATATATTCATCCGCTAAGCGATCAATATCCTGATTTGATGTAATTTTGGGTTAAATATTGATCGAGCTGTTCCATTTTAAAATAGATGCGCTTACCCGTTTTGTAAAATGATATCCTGTTGGTAGACGTTAATTTATAAATCTGACTTATGGAAAGATCCAGATAAATTTGAGCCTCACGTATTGTAAAAATATACTTACCAATAGATGTTTATTCATTTCCAAATATTTCTTCCATTTTGTCGATACGCTGATTTAGCAAAAATCAATTGTTTTAAAAACAAACAGCTATTTCCATTGGTTTCACTTGATCCAGATCTTTCATTTTTGTTTGTATTTGATTGAAAGATCAAGTTACAAAATCTCATTAGTAATTAGTTGAATGTCATTATTTGTGGTTCTAAGAATTTTGAGCGATACTTCATATAAATTAAAGCTTCGGATCATCTTCTCTTTCTCCTTTCAGGATTCCTGAGAAGTTTTTTAATTCTTAGATCGAGACCTCTAGTAGTGTTGCGTCTAAACAGAATGGAAGATTTAGTAATTGCTCATGAAATTATAAAGCACAACTCCAATTAATATTTATTTCCACAATGATATTGCGTGAATTACAGCATATTAAGCCAATTCATTGCTTTTTCACTCGACCTTTCTTTTTTAATCTATACTTCTTGCCTTTTTCCTTTCTAGAATCAGAGTATCGAATCTTTTTTAACAACTCCTTCAAAAATTCCGATCTTATTCCCTTATGGATATTTTCAGGTTGATTGATTTCTGGTGTAAGATTTAAGTATTTTTTTCCCTGTTGATAAAAATTCGGTTTCTCCTTAAACTTCGACAATCGTATCGGATAACGAATCACTTTCCCCTTACCATCAGTCACCACAACAATATGCCCTCTCCCCGATGTCCGTATTTCCACATTGAACAGTTTCAGTGCTTCATCAAACGCTTGTTTTCTCCACAAGAAATTATAGAGAATCAAATAAGGGTAAAAATAAATGTAGTTCCAAATTATGAACTTGAACTCTTGATTCCAGGTTTTGGTCCGGGGATTGAAATTATTTCTCCACCTTTCTTCGCAAGAGGGTTGCTGTGTGAGTAGATAAATCTATACGGAGGAATAAATTTGTCAATATCTGTAATTTTAGTTTGAAACTATTCTAATAGAGGCTCAGCAAAGTGAAATATCCATTGTAAACTTTAAAACCTAAGTTCTTCATCTCATTTTAATTCAATTAACAATCTCGGTTTACACGTTAACATACCCAAAGATTTAATGAATAACCCCGGGGCAGAGCCCCGAGGTATCAAAAGGAGTTTGCTCCGCAAACGTATTCGTTTCCAACCCAGAGGGTCGGGGTATTAAACCATATTATGAAAACAAATCTCAACTACATACATTATCTTGGCGAAATAACAGGCGAAATCACCACCGATGTCAATTTTTTATTTTCCAGAACGGAAAGAGAAGTTATTTTGAATATTTCTTGTTGCTTATGTGTAACTCAAACCATATAAGATCCTGACTGCATGCACTAAATTACTTTCTGTATCGGGAACAGCGAGCTACGAGCCAGGGAACGGAGCTTTTAGAACAAGGGAGATAAATAGGCCGTTACATTGGCCATATCCTTTTAAATTCTTTTGTCTTATCTACTGAGCTCAATAAATCTTAAATGAGCAGTGTGATTAGTTTTTAAACAGACTGCCGTTGGCAAAGCCCCTCAAGCCAACGCTGAAACCAACGCTTTGCCAAAGAGTGTAATTTCGCCATATCACTGCTGCATAATTTATGCCTTTATTCAATGAATAATATTCAGGAGAATTATTTAAAATGAAAATTTTCTCCTACTTTCAAATTAATTAACTCAGCATTCAATTTGTCCTGTCGTTTTTCGTTTTGCATAATTTCAATTGGTTCACCAAGAGGTTCATTGCTCAGGTCGAAAGTGCCATAATGCATTGGAATAAACTGTTTCGCTTGCATCTCGTTTGAAGCCTTAACGGCATCATAAGGTGAAATGTGATTGGGTGACATGAACCATTCCGGTTTAAAAGCTCCAATTCCCATGATACATATATCTATTCCGTTAAAAAGTGTCCCAACCTCTTTCAAATGGCCGTCGTACCCTGTATCTCCACTAAAGTATATTTTCTTATCATCGGCTTGAATTACAAAGCTCCCCCAAAGATGTTTGTTTGTATCAAAGAGATTTCTGCTGCTCCAATGCCTTGCAGGTAAAAAATATATTTTGATTTTAGATGTATCCGTATTATACTGCTGATACCAGCCAGCAAGTTGCATTTTAGGCGAATCAAGCATCTTGTTAAACCATTCATCCATTTTAAGTCCCGATAGGATTTCGGCTTGAGGATTATTCCGTACTATAAGTTGCAGACTCTTTTTGTCAAGATGATCGCGATGGTCATGGCTTATCAGAACGTAATCAATACATTTTAAAAGATTAACATCAAAAGGTAAAGGACTTTTGCGTTTTGTAAGACTTGCATTATTAAATACAGGGTCGGTAATGATTGATATGCCGTTTAAACGAATAAAGAATGTTGCATGTCCTAACCAAACAATCACATTTTCACTATTCTCCAAAAAGCTGCTATCATTGACAACAGGTAAGTTAAATGTATCCTGCTTTTTTATTTCTCTTTGAGGATTTCCCTCTGTCATCATTTGCCATGCCATAGAGAATGTAGGATTGAAAGGATGCTCTAAATTGCTGAATTTACCATCCTTATCAATACTAGTACCCTGCCATTGATTTTCAGGAAGTATTGTTTGAAGCTTTGGATTGTTTATGAACGACAGTGTATCGTCGCTTTGATTATAATTTTGCATAGTACAAAAACCAATTGATAAAAAGATAATAATTGAGCTTATCCACATTTTCTTTTTCATATTATAAGTGATTACTAAAGTCTTTAATAAATCAGCATAGGTGTCTGGCCGATAAACTTAGGCAACTTGGCTTGCGAGAACAAGAAGTCAGCTACATCGGCTCGTGAAATTCTTCCACCATGTATGCCTTTTAAATCGGTAAGTACCTGATAATTTCTTGTTTGTGAGCCATTGTTCAAAAAACCGGGACGAACAATTATCCAGCGTGCAATATTATTTTTGATGATGTCTTCCTGTTGGTCTTTATCGGCATATATTCTTCGCAGAACAACCGGAAGAAAAAAATGGTCATACAAAATACTGCAATGTCCTTTGCTATCTCCGGCACCTAGTCCGGTTACAGCTATGAGCAATTGCTGTGGCTTAAGAACTTTTGAAAGATTCTCCGCACAACGGGAAAACATGGTTATTGTTTGTGTTAGCCTGGCAGTACCCAGGCAATCACAGACAACATCTTGCCCTTCTACAACTTTGGCAATTGAATCTGGATTTACTGCATCTCCTTCAATAATATGTAAATGTAGATGACTGATTGTCATGCGACTCGGGTCGCGAACAAGTGCTGTTACCTCTTGTCCGTCAGCAAGTGCTTGCTTCGTTAATGCCAATCCTATTCCTCGGGTTGCTCCAATGACTGCTATTTTCATATGATGTGCTAATTATTACTTTATATTAATCCATTACAAACTTGAATCCACAGGTAATCATTCTAAAACCAAAGGTGTTATTCCTGTCGTATTAATAAAATTTAAAATCAATACTCTTTAACCCGATTAATGATGTTATTTTACAAATCAAAATCTATCCCTATCCCTATCCCTATATTAAAGTTATTATTCATGTCAAACTTATAAGCAGTATCGTTATCTTTATCCTGCAATTTAAACTCACGATTTATAGTATAACCGGCGTTGATCTTAAATCGGTATTTCTTTAATTTGTATTGCCATTCCAGTCCAGCTAAGATATCACGATAACTTATCCGTTGAGCCTTTCTGTTCGCTTTAAAAGCAGGATCATTGATATCCTCACTTATATTGCTATTATATCCCTTAATCTCCGAAAAGGCTATTAAACTGTTTTTATTATTAAAATGATGGATTAAATTAACTCTTGGAAATCCTAAATTCATTTCCCATTTGTTATTATATGCTTTCCAATAGTTAAGTACAGGTATGGGCACCGGAAAACCACGGCTATTGATATATGCCAATCCCATTGAAAACCTTGTATTCTTCTGCCTGCTATAGTTTAATACAGCCAGAACATCACAGTAAAAATCGTCCCCGCTGATTCCGTTGGTGAAGTTTGAATTTAGCTGAGGAATTACCGCACCCATAAAACTCCATTTCGGATTTGTCAGTTGTTTTATATATCCGAACATAAGTTTTGCACTATGGAAATGTTCCATGTCGTTAAATAATTCCTTATTTTCATTAAAATTCATTTTAGTATAGTCATATTCTGCATGAATTCTAAGAATTCCGTTTCCCCCTTGATTAAGAGGCTGGGATAGTACCTTAACCTGAATACTATGAGTTTGAAAAGCTGTAGCACTGTTATTATCTCCGACCCGATATTTTTCTAAACTTATGTCGTAATTGTCCGGAGACTGTGCAAACAATGCAACATTGAAAAAAAGAAAAGCAATAAAAAAACGATATTTAATTTTGAAAAAAAATTAGTTAACCTTCTATATTTTTATACGTTCTTATGTAACACACATATTTAAAGGTCTAATGGTCTTAGGCATATGTTTTGAAAGTATCGGTACTCCATATTCCCCGGATCTACTACTGCGAGGTGAGCACCTTTGCCTCTTGAAAGACGATAACAATGGGCTTCTTATCTTTTAAGGCAATTCCTTTTGCCATTCTTGGGTATATCCTGTATTAAAACCTGCAAGTACAATAATAAATATCTGTATTACCTTTTTTATTTATGTATTTTATGATTAGTTATCATTGCAAAATCTTATACAATTCAATTTAAAG
>JAESUW010000159.1 GCA_016760525.1 Labilibaculum sp. | reverse complement strand
ATTTTAGTATCGCTATTACTTATGGTGGTAACTGCAATTTTTGCACAAAACAGTGGTCGTATTCCGGCAAAAGGACTTGCAGCGATTAATAATCAGGGCGAATTTGAAATATTTGAATTTACCCGACGTCCTGTCGGTGATAACGATATTTATATGGATATTCTTTATGCAGGAATATGTCACAGCGATTTGCACCATGTTTATGAAGACTGGGGGAAAACAGAGTTTCCCATCGTACCCGGACATGAAATTGTTGGTGTTGTAAAAGAAGTTGGAAAAAATGTTACCAAATTTAAAGTGGGTGATTATGCCGGTATTGGCTGTATAGTTCACTCCTGTGGCGAATGCGAATTTTGCAAACAGGGTTTGGAACAATCCTGTAAAAAAGGGATGGTCATTACCTTTGATTCTTATGATTATGGTCATGATAATGAAGTAACCAAAGGAGGATTCTCTAATAATTATGTTATTGATGAACAATATGCTATAAAAATACCTTCGAATGTTGAAATTGATAAACTGGCTCCTTTGCTATGTGCAGGTATTACCACCTATTCTCCAATTAACTTTTCGAAAGTAAAAGAAAATGACACTGTTGCAGTTGCAGGTTATGGAGGCTTAGGTCATTTAGCACTAAAATATATGCTGTCATTAGGTGCTAAAGTAACTGTTTTCGATATTACTGAAGAAAAACGACAGGATGCTTTAAATATGGGTGCTACTCATTATATCAATGTTAGGAATGAGGAGGAACTGAAAGGATTGGAAAACCACTTTGATTTTATCATAAGCACCATTCCCTCGGCATATGACCCTTTAATGTATTTAAGAATGCTAAAACTGGATGGAGAAATGGCTATTGTTGGTCTTCCCCCGGCAGATGAAGCCCCGTCTATACCTATTTCCGGTTTGGTTTTCAGCTCCAATCGCAAAGTATATGGATCATTAATTGGTGGCATTCCCGAAACTCAGGAGATGATGGATTATTCCATTAAACATCATGTTTTTCCACAAGTTGAAATCATTCCTGCCACCCCCGAAGCTGTTGAAAAGGCATTCAAAAATGTACTTGACGGAAAAGTGAAATTTCGTTATGTCATTGATATGTCAACAATAAAATAATCCATTTTAAAATAAATGGTATGAATATGAACTCAATAGTAAAAAAACAGCTAACCCTGACTTTGATTGCTTTTGTTGCGATGACTGGTACAACAATAGCCCAGGAAAGAAGTGGTAAGGAACTATATGATATCATTTCAATAAAAAACAAAGGAATGCTTGCTCCCAGACAAAATTTCACCGGAGATGTTTGGGTAAATATGGTAGAAATGTTTGAAGATGGCTTTAACGGCAGCGTAGTCGGCAAAGTTACTTTCGAGACAAAAGCTTGGACAAACTGGCATAAACATTCTCAGGGGCAAATCTTAATTGTTACCGAAGGCGTTGGTTATTATCAGGAAAAAGAAAGCCCTGTGCAAATTATCAGAACAGGCGATGTTGTTAAAATACCCAAAGACACGGAATATTGGCATGGAGCATCGCACAACAGTACTATGGTTCATACGGCAATTGTTCCGGGCGGGTCAACAACATGGTTAAAGGAGGTAACCTATGTTTTTCAATGAAAATCTAAAGATTCAAAAATAATATGAAAAGAAAACTTTTAAAATATGAAAACAGTAAAAT
This sequence comes from Labilibaculum sp., assembly GCA_016760525.1. Taxonomy (GTDB): domain Bacteria; phylum Bacteroidota; class Bacteroidia; order Bacteroidales; family Marinifilaceae; genus Labilibaculum. The sequence continues at coordinate 26,769 of JAESUW010000159.1, read as the reverse complement.
TTAATAATGGCATAGAAATGCCAATCTTAGGATTTGGTGTTTACCAGATTTCCGATTATGAGGAATGTAAAAAAAGTGTACTTACTGCACTTGAAGCAGGGTACAGAAGTATTGATACGGCCACTGGTTATCAAAATGAGGTAGCAGTGGGGGAAGCCATCGAAGAAAGTGGAATTCCCAGAGAAGAAATATTTGTAACCACCAAGTTATGGATTGCAGATAATGGATATGAAAAAACCAAAAGCGCCATTGATACATCGTTAAGCAAATTGGGCTTAGACTATCTCGATTTATACTTAATTCACCAACCTTATGGTGATGTTCATGGTTCTTGGAGAGCTATGGAAGAATATTACGAAGCCGGAAAAATTAAAGCTCTAGGTGTAAGCAATTTTCATCCTGACAGGGTAATGGATTTGATGGTGAATAATAAGGTGAAGCCGGTTATTAATCAAATAGAAACCCATGTATTTTATCAGCGCGAAGAAGACAATAAGTTTTTAAAAGAAAATGACATTGTTCACGAATCGTGGGCACCTTATGCCGAAGGCAGAAATGATTTCTTCACCAATCCTATTTTAGCAGAAATAGGCAAAAAATATGGCAAATCTGTAGCCCAGGTAGCCTTAAAATGGATGATTCAAAAAGATGTTGTTGTAATTCCAAAATCAGTAACCAGAGAACGGATAATTGAAAACATCAATGTATTTGATTTTGAGTTATCACAAGAAGATATGAAAATTATTGAAACTTTAGATAAGAAAGAAAGTTCATTTTTCAGTCACCGTGACCCAGAGATAATTAAGTGGTTTTCAACCATGATTAAGTAATTTTTAAGAAAAATAGATATGGAAAACTTTAATTTTTACGTACCTACAACGGTACATTTTGGTAAAGGTCAAATAGAAAACTTGGCAGCTTCTGTTAAGCAGTTTGGTGGAAGTAAAGTAATGCTTGCCTATGGCGGTGGAAGCATCAAAAAAAATGGAATTTATGATGCTGTTACAAATGAATTAAAAAAAGCAGATATCCCATTTGTTAACTGCGATGGAATTAAGCCAAATCCTCCCGTTGCCGATGTAAGAAAAGGTATTAAGATTTACCGGGAAAATGCTTGCGACTTTATTTTAGCTGTAGGTGGCGGTTCTACCATTGATGCAGCAAAAGCAATGGCAGCAGGAGTATGTTACCATGGCGATGTAATGGACTTAATGGCTGATGGCAAAGGCGAAATTAAAGAAGCAGCTCCTTTAGCTTCCGTCTTGACTATGGCTGGAACAGGAAGCGAACTGGATATGGGAGGTGTAATCACTGGTGAAAAAACTCACAAGAAGCATACTATTATGCACCCGTTCCTCTATCCTAAATTTTCGATACTTGACCCAGCTTACACATTTTCGGTTCCCGAAAAACATTCTATGGCTGGTTGCTTTGATGCCTTTGACCATTTAATGGAATGCTATTTTGTTGCCGGAAGTGAAACCACCGATGTTCAGAATATGATGAATGAAGGTGTTATGAGGTCGATTGTTAAGAATGCGCCTTTGCTTCTAGAAAACCCTGAAAATTATGATGCACGGGCAAACATCATGTGGGCTAGCTCAATGGCATTGGCAGGTTTTCAGTTTATTGCAGGGAAAAAAGGTTCTAACTGGCCGATGCATGCTATGGGGCATGAACTGTCGAGTCTTTACGATATGACTCACGGTATTACGTTGGCTCTGATTGCACCGGCCTATTTGGAGTTTACTTTAGAAAAGGCACCTGAATATACCTGGTTGTTTGCCAACTTTGCAAGAAATGTATTTGGTGTATCTGAGGCTAATAATGAACTTGTAGCCAAAAAAGGAATTGAAAAAGTAAAAGAGTTTACCTTAACTTTAAAAATGCCTAAAAACCTGAAAGAAGCAGGTGTTGAAAAAGATAAACTGGAATATTTGGCAGAAAAGGCTACCGAATGGGGAAATATTGGAGCTATATGCAAAATGGAAAAAGCTGAGGCTTTGGAAATATACAGAAGAGCATTTGAGTAAAAACTAAAAGGTAGTAAAAAAAGGGGAAGAAATAATGTTAAATGTAAAACAATCAAGCATAGCATCCATAAGCTCTTACACGAGTATAAGCGATGTTGGCAATTTAAAAGTTGCCTTGAATAAGGGTTTGGATAATGGACTGACCATTAATGAACTCAAAGAAATTTTCATCCAACTGATAGCTTATTGCGGGTTTCCGCGTGGGCTGAGGGGAATCAGCGTATGTCTTGAAGTATTGGACGAACGTAAAGCAAAAGGTATCAGGGATGAGCAGGGGTGGGAAACGTCCCCTGTAACTGATATACGTAGCAAATATGACCGGGGAGAAGAGGTACAGATGCTGGTGTCCGGTTGGTCAAAAGAAGCATTACGCAGTGGTATGCTTGGCTTCTATCCCAAAATAGATGTTGTGTTAAAAGAATATGTATTTGCCGACATATACGACAGTGATGTACTTAATTATGCAGACCGTGAAATTGCAACCGTATCGGCGCAAATGTCCATGGACGGCATTGAGCCGATGGTACAGGCACATATCAATGCGGCTTTTAATGTAGGGTTAGATGAAGAAGAAGTACGTCAGCTAATTGACATTATCGAACGGCAATTCGATGAAAAAAGGGCAAACAAATGCAGGACAATGCTTGATAATGTGCTTTCAGCAAGAAGTAATAGATAAATGTTTAATCGAAAAAAAATAAAATTATGAGTTCAAATCAAAAAGTATGGTTTATTACAGGAGGTAATAAAGGAATTGGCGCGGCAATCGTAAAAGAAGTATTAGCGCAGGGTTACAGTGTAGTAGCCACCGCACGCAAAACCAAAGAAGCGGAACAAAACCTAGGTTCGCACCCTAATTTGCTTATCGTGAAATTGGATATTTGTAACGATCGGCAGGTAAGTGATGCCGTAAAAACGGCAATGGATAAATTTGGAAGAATTGACGTATTGGTAAATAATGCCGGTTATGGGCTTCTTGGACATTTTGAAGAAATGTCTGAAGAAAGTATTCGCAGTCAGATTGAAACCAATCTGTTCGGGACAATGAAAATTACCCGTACTATCCTGCCCCTGATGCGTGAGCAAGGCTCAGGCTTCGTGGTAACAGTGAGTTCAACATCAGGAATAAAATCCGTAATGGGCGGTTCGGTTTACAGCGCATCAAAATTCGCCCTTGAAGGCTGGTCGGAAGGCATGAACATTGATATGAAGCCGTTCGGTATCCGTTTTATGCTACTTGAACCCGGAGCATTCCGTACCGACTTTTGCAACGAGAAAGCATCTATGCAACTCCCTGACATGCAGGTTGACGCTTACAGTGAATCCCGTGAAAAACTGGCAAATGTATTCAGGATAATGAATGGCACGCAAGCCGGAGATCCAGCCAAATTAGCCAAAGGCCTTATTAAAGTTGTCAATTTGGAAGATGCCCCGGTACGTCTGCTTATCAGTAAAGCGGCAATTCCGGCAGTAGATGCTTACTACAAAAACCGTCATGCCGAATTTGAAAAATGGCAAAGTGTGTCTGCCGATAGTGATTTTGACGAGTAACAAACGAAATTATAAGTATGAGAAAAGGATTATTAACCGTACGGTCTATGCTGCTTGTAATGCCTAACGGTTCAGCCATCATACTGACTTCTTCGATGACAGTTATGATTGGCTTGCCCGGATATACAGCTATGCTACAACAAAGTGTGTAATCAGGGGTATGGTAAAAGTATGGACTACGGAACTAAAGTCTCGTCGTATTCGGGTCAATGTGGTAAGTCCCGGGGCAATCCCCACCGAAGCTTGATTGATAAAAATGGAATTGCAAGAAAAACCCCGCAAAGAAATTATCCTTGCGGGGCTTGTATTTTTAGAAGCTGTTTATCTTCTGGCCTTATCCAGCAATTTTAAGTCAGCCAATGCAATCGCAGTTGCAGCTTCGATAATTACGGGAACGCGCAAAGCAATGCAGGCATCGTGCCGGCCTTCTATCAGTAAATCTTGTACTTCACCTTTTGCAAAATTCATGGTTTTCTGATTGATACCAATCGATGAGGTTGGCTTTATGGCTACACGAAATACCAGTTCGTTTCCGTTGGTAATTCCTCCGTTGATTCCTCCGGCATTATTGGTTTCCGTTTTTCCATTTTCATCAATAAAATTATCGTTGTGTTCCGAGCCTTTCATTTTTGCAGCAGCAAAGCCGGAACCGAATTCAATTCCTTTGGTTGCAGGTATCGCAAAAATAAGATGTGAAATCATCGATTCTACTGAATCGAAGAAGGGTTCGCCATATCCGACAGGTAAATTATTTGCTTTGCATTCTACAATTCCGCCAATTGAATCATGCTCAAGCAGAGCTTCTTCAACAGCAACATCAAAATCAGTTTTTCCACCAACTTCTGTAAGTTTGGCATCGATTTTCACATCACCTAAAATCTTTTTAGCAACTACACCTGCTGCAACTATTCCAAGGGTAATTCTTCCCGAAAAATGGCCTCCTCCGGTATAATCGTTGTGTCGTCCATATTTATGCTGAGCAACAAAATCGGCGTGACCGGGACGCGGACTGTCCAGTAAATTGCTGTAGTCTTTCGATTTGGTATTTTTGTTATGGAACAAGATGATTAGTGGAGCTCCTGTGGTTTTTCCTTCGAAAGTCCCACTCAATATGCTTGGCATATCTGCTTCTATTCTAGGTGTTGTACCTTTTGCACCAGCCTTTCTGCGGCTTAAATCGTGCAGAAGATCTTCATCGCATAAGTCAATTCCCGATGGACATCCATCAATTGTAATTCCAACTCCTTTACCGTGCGATTCTCCAAATATGCTTAGTCTAAAAATTCTTCCGAAATTGTTCATTTATTATCGTTATTAGTAACCAGTCATTAGTCGTTCGTAAAATAGCTAATGTTTATTTTTTGTTGTTAAGTATCGAATGAAAATTTTCTTCATTCAGAATTTGCACGCCATTATTTGTCAGTAATTGAGAGGTGATTCCGTTGCCTTTTCTGTATTTGCCAGTGAAACTGCCGTCATAAATTTTTCCGTATCCGCATGACGGACTGTTGGCTTTTAAAATTACAGTTTTACAATTTAAGGCTTTTGCCACATTTGTGACTATTTCGGCACCCTTTGTAAATTGGTTTGTATAGTCATTGTGATCCTGACCAATTACCCTGAATTCAGTATTTATTTTTACTATTTCGCAAGGCATACGCGGCGTACTAAGGCCTCCTAATTCTTCAGGGCACAGCGCAATGGCTTTGTTTTTAAGTACCAGATTTTTAATTTCAGGAACTTCGTTGTTTTTGCCATCATATCTGCATTCGCAACCGGCCAAACAAGCACTTACTATTATCATAGATAAATTTAAATGGTTTAAAAAGTACTTAAAGTTAAGAGTATTTTATGAGTGCCTTAAGTTTGTGTTTACCTTTAAGTACTTTCAATTTATAAGTATTCGTAAATACTTTGAAACTCTTACACAAACTGATTATCGAAATAAAACTGCGCCACGCCACCACCAATTTTGCGTAAATCCGTAAAGAATTCAGGATACGATTTTGCAACGCATTCGTGCTGACCAATTTCAATAGGACTTGGCGAAGCCAATGCTGTAACAGCAAGTGCCATAGCAATGCGATGATCATTGTTACTCTTTGCCAATCCTCCTCGTACGTTACCACCGGGAATAATCATTTCATCACCTTCGATGCGAATTCGAACTCCCAGTTTGGCAAATTCTTTTTTTAGAACGAGACCACGATTACATTCCTTGTGTTCCAGTCTGTGAACTCCTTTTATTTTGCTTTCTCCAGCGCAGTGACAGGCTAAAGCAACCAAAGGAGGGAAAAGATCCGGACAATGTGTTGCATCAAAATCAAAGGCATTTAAAGTTTTTTTCTCAACCGTTAAATTGTTTCCTTCCCATGTAATGGAAGCGCCGCATTTTTGTAAGGCATCAAGAATTGCCTTATCTGCCTGATAAGAATCAGGATTCATGTGTTCCAGTGTTACACTTCCTTTCAACGCTCCGGCAACTAAAAGGGGAGCTGCTGAACTCCAATCAGCTTCAATCGTGTATTCTGTTGGTTTATAAATTTGATTTCCTTTTATTTGAAAGCTTTCATAATTCTCATGTTCTATTTCAATGCCAAAATGGGTTAACAGATCAAGAGTCATATTGATGTAAGGAATGCTTTTTAAATCTCTCACTTTCAGTGTGGTATTTTCGTTACGCAAGGGCAGAGCCATTAATAGACCGGTAAGGAATTGAGATCCAATCGATCCGTCAATTTTTGCAAAATTACTCTTGTAGCCGCCTTTTATTCGAATGGGTAAGAATCCGTTGCCGGGATTTTCACATTCAATACCCAAATTTTCCAATCCTTCCAAAATGTTATGAACGGGTCTTTTTAAGATGCTGCCTGTTCCCGTAATTTCCATTTCTTCCGGCTTTAGCGCAACAATAGGAGAGAACATCCTTAATGAAAGACCTGATTCTCCAACATGAATAGTTTTGGGTGCTTCACTTACTTTGGAAGTTATCTCCAGCGAATTTTCCTTTTTGGTGACTATTGAACCCATTCGCTGAATGATATTGGTTGCAGCCGTGGCATCTTCACATTTACAAGGATTGTGAATTACAGAGTTTCCATTAGCCAACATTGCAGCAGCTAAAGCTCTTTGCATCATGCTTTTCGAGGAAGGAGGCGTTAGTCTTCCCTTAATGGTTGAGGATTGGATTCGAACTCTCATAATTTTGGGTTTTAATGTGCTGATTTTGGATTGGCACAAAGTGCAATCACTTTGGTTTTTAGTTCATCAATAGGAAGGGTAACAATTGTGGCTTCTCCTATTTTCTTGAGTAGTATAAAATCAATGGTCGATCGGTTTTTCTTTTTGTCTTTTATCAGATATTGATTAATAGTATCGGCAGAAACGTCATGTTCCAGTGGTAATCCAAATTTTTGCAATAAGTCATTGACCTTTTTTGCATTAGCATCGCTTAGTTCACACAATTCCTGAGATAATTGACAGGCTAAATTCATTCCAACCGATACAGCTTCGCCATGAGTTAAATCTGAATTATTTTCAATAGCATGACCAATTGTGTGCCCGAAATTCAATTTCTTACGTTCGCCTTTTTCAAAAGGATCACATTCAACAACCTCAGTCTTAATTGAAACAGCTCTGTAAACCAAGTCTTCCATCAAATTTGAATCTAAATTCAGAAGAGCATCACAGTTATCATTTAGGAAGTTATACAAGTCTTCATCTTTAATGAACGCATGCTTAATTACTTCACCAAATCCACTTCTAACTTCACGTTTAGGCAAGGTTTGTAGCAATACAGGATCGCAAATCACAAACTTTGGTGGATTGAAAATACCAATCATGTTCTTCAGTTTGCCAAAATTGATTCCGTTTTTTCCACCAACACTGGCGTCAACCTGAGACAGCAGGGAAGTGCTGATGAAAGCAAATTCAAGTCCTCGCATAAAAATAGAAGCAACAAAGCCTGTAACGTCAGAGACCAAACCGCCACCCATTCCCAATAGAAAACTATTTCTGTCAGCACCTCTTTCAAGCAATTGATCGATGATTTTTTCTATGCTTTGCCAGTTCTTGTTTCCTTCGCCACAACCCATTACGATATAATCGAATTGATTGATGAATTTGGAGTAGTGCTGGTAAATGTTCTCATCGCAAATTAGAAAGCATTTTTTTTCCGGCAGGTAGTTGTTAATATTGAGATAAGATTCTCCTACAAAAATACTGCTGTTTTGCTTTTCGATGTGTATGGTTTTCATATTTTTAAGAGAAGTGAGATAGGAGATAATAGATATGAGAAAGAAAAAATCTTATCTCATATCTAAAATCTTACAGTCTCTTGTTACGAGTTCATAATTTCTTCCTGATTATTGATGGATTCCTGATGGATAGCTTTGAATAAGCTATTAATGAATTGCTCACTAAAGCCTTTTTTCTTTCCAATTTCCATGCTTTTTTCAAGAATATTTCCCCAGCGTTTGTTTTGCAAAACGGTGATGTTATTTTCTTTTTTGTAGTGCCCGATAGTTTTGGCTACCTGCATACGGTTCTCTAATAATTCAAGTAATTTTTGATCGAAATCATCAATTAAATGTCTTAGTTCACCAAGAGTACTGTCAACCAATTCATTCGGCGCTTCAGGATCGCGAAGTACCAAGTTAGCTAAAAGTTCTTTAAGAGCTACCGGAGTTAATTGTTGCTTTGCATCACTCCAGGCTTCTTCCGGTTTGCAATGCGATTCAATAATTAATCCTTCGTAGTTCAAATCCATCGATTTTTGAGCTACTTCTTCAAGTAGGTCACGATCTCCGGTAATATGACTAGGATCGCAAAAGATAGGAAGCTGTGGCATTCTTCTTTTCAACTCAATAGGAATTTGCCATTGAGGATCGTTTCTGTATTTTAATTTTTGGTAGGTTGAAAATCCACGGTGAATAGCAGCTAATCTTGTTAATCCAACGGCATGAAGTCTCTCAATTGCTCCCATCCAAAGTTCCAAATCAGGATTAATTGGATTTTTTACCAAAACAGGAATATCATGACCGCGTAAGGCATCAGCAATTTCCTGAACAGCAAATGGATTAACTGAGGTTCTTGCGCCAATCCATAAAATGTCTACACCTGCACCTAAAGCCAATTCAACGTGACGGGCGTTAGCTACTTCTGTAGCAGTAATTAATCCGAATTCTTCTTTTACTTTTTGCAGCCAGATTAATCCTTTTGCACCAATTCCTTCAAAGCTGTTTGGACGGGTACGTGGTTTCCATATTCCTGCACGGAAAATTGGAATACCTGCCGCTTTAACTCCTCGGGCTGCCTCCATTACTTGTTCCTCTGTTTCGGCACTACAAGGTCCTGCAATTACAAGAGGGCGCGTACTAACGTCAATTGGCCAGCTGCTTAGATCCTTAATTTCCAAATTCTTCATTGTATACTGTTTTTTTTACTCTTTTTCGAGTGATTAAAAATATGGTTTTCTACTTAGATGATATTTTGTACTATTTGTTTCTGTTTTTTAGTCTAAAATTCTTTTAAAGAAACGAGCTGTAATTTTATTTTTTTACCTTTTTATTTCTCCCCTTTTTACTTCTCCTTTGACACTTTTTTCCTTGTTACCTTTTTACTTTTTCCTTCTCCCTTGTTCCTTGTCCTTTGACACTTTTTCCTTGTTGCCCTTTTACTTTTTCCTTGTTACCTTTTTACTTTTTCCTTCTCCCTTGTTACCTTTTTTTAAGCTCTGTTCTTAATATTCTCTGTCTGCTCTATTGTTTCTTTCTCATTTTTTTCTTTCTGATCAAGAACTCTTCTAATGTCGTTCGCTTCAAAAATTAAATCATTCACACCATTTAAATCATCTTCTTCAATTAAATCTTTAAATTGTTGAAGGGTGTTGATGTATTTTTGAAGCACTTTTCCAATATTTTTCTTGTTTTGCTTGAAGATTGGTGTCCACATTTCAGCTGAACTTTTTGCCAAACGAACAGTAGAATCAAATCCACCACTAGCCAGTTCAAAAATATGTTTCTCCGATTTTTCTTTGTGCAATACGGTTAACGATAAGGCAAAAGCACTAATGTGTGATAAATGAGAAACGTAAGCCGTTTGTCGGTCATGCACTTCTGCATCCATAAATACACATCTCATTTTTAAGCAGTGGAACATTTCAGTAATCAATTTTACTGCTTTTTTGTCCGAATCTTCCGGATTACAAATAATTGAACATTTGCCATCGAACAAACCCGAATGTGCTGCCTGAGGTCCCGAAAATTCAGTACCAGCCATTGGGTGAGCAGGAACAAATTGATTTCTTTTTGGGTGATTTGCAATTGACTCAATTAACTGTTCTTTTGTAGAACCTAAATCGGTAACAATTTGATGATCTATTAGATCCATGATATTTGGTAAAGCCTTTAAACAGGCATCTACAGGAATCGCTAAAATAACCAAGTCAGAAGAACATACGGCAGTGTTTAAATCCTGAACCTCATCAACCAGTCCCAATTTTTTAGCAGCGTATGCATTGAGAGTATTGTTATCAACACCAATTACTTTGTCGGCGAATCCTCTTTTCTTCAAATCAAGAGCTATCGATCCTCCAATTAATCCCAATCCTATTACTGATAGTATCATTGTTTCGAATTTTTCTGTTTTAGTTTTCTTTTATTCTTTCTATGGCTTCCTCGATTACCGCCTCGCTGCTGCACAATGATATTCGAATGTATTTATCTCCCTGATCTCCAAATATTCCACCCGGTGTAATAAATACCTTTGATTCATTTAGTATTTTATCGCTTAGCTCGTAGCCATCCTTGTATTTTTTAGGAATTGCTGCCCAAACAAACATACCAGCCTGATCTTCTCTCGGATTACATTCAATCAGATTCATCAGCTTAAAAACCAAATCCCGTCTGGTTTTATATACCTTATTAATTGAATCGTACCAGCTTTGATCCTGAGCCAGTGCTTTAACAGCAGCTTGCTGAACCGGATAAAACATGCCTGAATCCATATTGGTTTTTACCTTTAATACAGGCTCTAATAGTTCAGCTTTTCCGCAAATCATTCCAACCCTCCATCCCGGCATATTGTGCGATTTACTCAACGAGTTTAATTCAATACAGCAATCTTTTGCTCCGTCAATACTCATAATGCTCATTGGAGTATCGTTTAGAATAAAGCTGTACGGATTGTCATTAACAATCAATATTTTGTGTTTTCTTCCAAAAGCAACCACTTTTTCCAGTAATTCTCTGCTCGCTCTTGCTCCGGTTGGCATATGAGGATAGTTAATCCACATGATTTTAACCTTGCTTAAATCTCTTTTTTCAAGAGCATCGAAATCGGGATGATAATTATTTTCTTCAACCAATGGATAAGAAACAATTTTTCCGCCTAACAAATTGCTTACCGATGTGTAAGTAGGATAGGACGGATTTGGAATTAAAACCTTGTCACCTTCATTCAAGTAAGCCAATGAAGTAATCATGATTCCTTCTTTAGATCCCAATAAGGGCAAAATTTCGTTGGCTGGATTTAAATCTACATTGAAAAAGGTTTTATACCATTTCGAAAATCCTTCCCGCAATGCCGGAATTCCTTGGTACGATTGATAGCCATGGCTTTTTGGATGAGCGCAGGCTTCTTTAAGCATTCCCCAGGTATCTTCTGAAGGAGATAGATCAGGATCACCTATTCCCAGATTAAGAACCTTTACTTCACCTTCGTTTAGTTTAGCTATCTCTTTTAGTTTTATTGAGAAATAGTATTCTTTAACTCCTTGGGTTCTATTTGCTGGTTGAATCATTATTCTTGTGGTTAAAATCTTGGTTATATCTAAAAAAAAATCCCGCTCGTTAAGAGCAGGATATTTTTTATACTTTTTATTTAAAATTAGGTATAAGGCATCCCGCCCGGTCGTTGCTGTACCAGAAATAAAAATAATAATATCGAAATGCCAATCCTGTACTGTTCATCTTGTTTTTTTGTATAAAAAAAAGGTCTTACCTGTTGGGCAAGACCTTTAAATGTATCTGTTCAATTTATACATGTCAATTCTTGCTCTTACCTTTGTGGATAATAGAAATACCAGAAATAATAAAAGTAAGTACCGAATGTTTTCATCTTAAATAATTAATTGTTTTTACTGTTGTCTGCCTCAAATGTATGAATTATTTCTTATCCTGCAAATCTAAATTGCTGAGGTCTTGGAATGATAACGTTTGAGAAAGATATGCTTGATGGGCTGAAGTGTTAGAGAAAACGGTAGTTGTAGCTGATTTGCGAAGAAATTTTCGAAAAATGTTTTTTAAATGAGTGTCCGCAGGAAGGGGTGTTTGTTTATTAAATGTATTTTTTTGAGAAGATACCCCGGTAATAAGAAGGGGTGTGTTTGTAAAACTTAATAAGAATAAGGATTTGCAATAAATTTACAAAAAAATAATATTTACTGTAAGCCTTTGTTTTAAGGGAAAGTTTAACTTATTTTTTTTGGATATTGGATAATTCTTAAATTAAGATTTGGAAATTGTGTAAATTATTAATTAGATTTGTAGGAAGAAAAAAAAGAAATATGATTGGAACGATTAATAAATATTGGTGGTGGCATAGCTGTGAACTCTTAAACCCAGAGCAGAGGTGACCCCCGTATGTGCAAAAATTAGTTCCTAAAATATAAGAACATAGCAAACGGCCTACTGATACTCAGTAGGCCGTTTTTTTTTGAATCGAATTTAACCAGAAGCCAAATGATAAAGTTTAAATACCTAAAAAAAGAATTACTTGCCGATGTAATTACTCCGGTGAGTATGTATCTGAAATTGAGAGATCGATTTCCTGGTGCAATATTATTGGAGAGTTCGGATTACCACAGTCCCGAAAATGCCAGTTCTTTTATTGCTTTGGAACCAATTGCCAGCATTACCTTAAAAGATGGACAGTTGATAGAAGAAATTGAAGGCAAAAAAGAGATTTGTGATGCAAGAGGCAAAGGCAAACGCTTTGTTTCAGGAAAGTTGAAAGATTTTGTTGGACAATTTGATTTAGAAGGAAAGGAAAATGTGCCAAAGGCAAACGCTCTTTTTGGTTACACAACTTTTGATGCGGTTCCTTATTTTGAGGACTTGGATTTTAATTTGGAGAAAAAGCAGTCTGGAATTCCTCAAATGTGTTATTCCCTTTATCGATTTATCATTGAGGTGAATCACTTCAACAATACATTGAAGATTATTGAATTGGTGAAAGACGGAGATGAGTCGAGAATACGCGAAGTTTCTGATTTGTTGAGAAATAGAAACCTGCCGGCTTTTACTTTTTCTTTGGAAGGTGAGGAGCAATCCAATATGGACGATGAAACCTATAAAAAAATGGTGACGCAGGGTAAAAAACATTGCAAAAGAGGTGATGTCTTTCAAATTGTTCTTTCCCGTCAGTTTTCGCATGCTTATAAAGGTGATGATTTTAATTTGTATCGTGCTTTGCGATCAGTTAATCCATCGCCTTACTTGTTTTATTTCGATTACGGATCGTTCCGGATCATGGGATCATCGCCCGAGGCACAGATTGAGATTAAAAACAAGAAGGCATACATTCATCCAATTGCAGGAACATTCCGAAGAACCGGTGATGCTGTGAAAGATGCAGAACTGGCTAAGGAGTTGCTGAAGGATGAAAAAGARCAGGCTGAACACGTAATGTTAGTTGATTTGGCAAGAAATGATTTAAGCCGCGATGCACAAAATATAAAAGTAGAGACCTTTTGCGAGGTGCAGTACTTTTCTCACGTAATTCATTTGGTATCTAAGGTTTCCGGTGAACTTCCCGATGATTACAACCCCTTTCAGTTAATGGGAGATACATTTCCTGCAGGAACCTTATCGGGAGCTCCTAAGTACCGCGCTATGCAGTTGATTGATCAGTACGAACCAACGGCAAGAGGTTTTTACGGAGGTTGTATCGGATCATTGGGGTTTAACGGTGAAGTAAATCAGGCAATTATGATTCGAAGTTTTATGAGCAAGGACAATCATCTGTATTTTCAGGCAGGGGCCGGAGTGGTTGATAAATCGATAGAGGAGAATGAGTTGAACGAAGTGAGTAACAAATTAGCAGCCTTGCGAAAAGCAATGGAATTGGCACAAAATATATAGGATATGAAGATTTTAGTTTTAGATAATTACGATTCCTTCACCTATAATTTGGTGGAATATTTACGGAATTTGGGTGCAAAGGACATTGAAGTGCATAGAAACCGGGAGATTGATTTGAAAGAGATAGCGAAGTTCGATAAGATCTTATTGTCTCCGGGACCGGGAATTCCGGATGAAGCAGGGATCTTAAAGGATGTGATTCGCGAATACGCAGCCACTAAATCGATATTAGGCGTTTGTTTGGGAGAACAGGCAATTGCTGAAGTGTTTGGCGGAAATATTGAGAATTTGGATAAAGTATATCATGGTGTGGCTACTTCGGTTTTTCGAACAGATGATGACAAGGGCGTTTTGCAGGGAATCGATAAGGAGTTTACGGCAGGAAGATACCATTCGTGGAATGTAACGAAAGAGAACCTGCCGGATTGTTTGATTGTTACCTGTGAAGATTCAGAAGGACAGATTATGGGAATCCGTCACAAGGAATATGATGTGCAAGGTGTTCAATTTCACCCTGAGTCAGTTTTGACGCCCAATGGTCTGAAAATGATTGAAAACTGGTTAGAAAGTTGAAAAGTCAAAAGTCTGGAAAGGTCGAAGAGTCTGTGTTTGCGATGAAAAATAATAACTAATGTGCTAACGACTCCTTATTAATAACCTTAATACTAACTACTAATATAAAAATGAAAAATATACTTCACCATTTATTTGAACACAAAACCTTAAAGAAAGAGGAAGCAAAAGAGGTTTTGATTCAGATTACAAAAGGGAATTTTAACGAATTTCAAATTACTTCCTTCTTAACGGTTTTTATGATGCGAAGCATTACCGTTGATGAACTAACCGGGTTTCGTGAAGCTCTTCTTGAATTGTGCATTCCTGTTGACCTATCGGAATACAATGGTGTTGATTTGTGCGGAACCGGAGGCGATGGAAAAAACACTTTTAACATTTCAACTTTAGCTTCATTTGTAGTAGCCGGTGCCGGCGAAAAAGTAACCAAGCACGGGAATTACGGCGTATCTTCTTTTTGCGGATCGTCTAATGTGATTGAGCATTTGGGTTATCAGTTTAAAAATAAGGAAGAGGATTTGAAACGAGACCTGGATGAAGCAGGAATTTGCTTTTTGCACGCTCCCTTATTCAATCCGGCTATGAAAAACATAGCGCCAATTCGTCGCGATTTAGGAGTTCGAACATTTTTTAACATGTTGGGACCCTTGGTAAATCCATCGCGCCCAAAGAACCAGATTGTTGGGGTTTTTGATTTGGAATTGGCTCGTTTGTATCAGTATTTGTTGCAGGCTACAGATTCAAATTTTACGATTATTCATGGAATTGATGGGTACGACGAGGTTTCGCTGACCGGAAAGGTGAAATTGATAGGAAACAGAATGGAAGAGCTGTTGGAACCGGAAGCATTTGGGAAACGGAAATTGAATCCTGAAGAATTGTATGGTGGCGAAACGGTTGAGGAAGCCGCGAAAATCTTTGTTGATATTTTGAAAGGAAAAGGAACTTACGCTCAAAATTCGGTGGTTACTTGTAATGCCGGATTGGCAATACATTGTCTGCATCCTGAAATTAGCAGAGCCGATGCAATTGGCAGAGCAGAAGAAGCTTTGCTTTCGGGAAATTCGTATGAGGTGTTGAAGAAACTGACAAAAGGAAACTAAGCATGAATGCAAAGCAAAACATACTAGACAAAATTGTGCAGCAAAAATTGGCTGAAGTAGCTGTTCTGAAAGAGCAAACCCCCATTTTTCAATTGATGGAGCAGGAGAATTTCAAACGAACTTGTTTCTCAGCCAAAGAGTCGATTACCAGGAAGGGAGCTTCGGGTGTGATTGCAGAATTCAAACGTCAGTCGCCTTCGAAAGGAGTGATTAACGGAACAGCAAAACCGCAGGATGTGGTAAAATCGTATCAGGAAGCAGGAGCTTCGATGGTTTCGGTATTGACTGATGAGGTGTTTTTTGGTGCAAAAGCAGTCGATTTTAGTACGGCACGCGAAAGCCTAAGCATTCCATTGCTGCGGAAAGAATTTATAGTCGATGCCTATCAGATTTACCAATCGAAAGCCATGGGCGCCGATGTGATTTTGCTGATAGCAGCAATATTGAGCCCTCAGCGTTGCAAGGATTTTGCTTTTATCGCAAAAGATTTGGGCATGGAAGTATTGCTTGAACTGCACGATGAATCGGAACTGGAACATGTGAACCGATATGTCGATTTGGTGGGAATCAACAATCGAAACCTGAAAGATTTTTCGGTAGATACAGATCGGTCTATACGATTGGCTGCCAAATTACCCGAAGACATGATACGCGTAGCCGAAAGTGGTCTGGATAGTCCTGAGGTGGTTCGAAAGATGAGGGAGAATGGTTTTCAGGCATTTTTAATGGGAGAACATTTCATGAAACAGGATTCACCGGGCAATGCCTGCAAACAATTCATAACGGCAATGTTGTAGGGACACGCCATGGCGTGTCCAAATGGTGTGTTCGAATGGTGTGTTCGAATGGTGTGTCCGAACGGTGTGTCCGAACGGTGTGTCCGAACGGTGTGTCCGAATGGTGTGTCCGAATGGTAATACCAAATGGTATTTTTTAACGCATGGCGTACAATATTTAATATCAAACACAATGAAAATTAAAGTCTGCGGTCTGCGCGATAAAAGTAATGTTAAGGAGTTGATGGATTTGCCATTAGACTACGTGGGCTTTATCTTTTATTCAAAATCTGCACGTTACGTGGGAACCTATTTTGATGCAGAAATTACGAAGATGATTCCTTTGCATATCCGTAAAGTTGGCGTTTTTGTGAATGAAGCGACAGAAAAGATTCTGACTTTGGCGAAGAAATATCAACTTGATGTAATTCAATTGCATGGAGACGAAAGCCCGGAAGACTGCCGGTTGATAAAAAGTTCTGGTTTAGAGGTGTTTAAAGCCTTTCAGTTGAATGAGGCATTTCAGTTTGAGCGCTTGGATGCCTATCAGAAAGTTTGTGATTATTTCTTATTTGATACAAAATCAGATTCTTATGGCGGAAGCGGTAAAAAGTTCAATTGGGAAATCTTAAAAAAATACAAAGGTGAAACCGCTTTTTTTCTAAGTGGAGGAATTGGAATTGATGATCTTGAGGCGGTAAAAGCCTTTCAGCATTCCAAACTATTTGGCTTGGATGTGAATTCAGGGTTTGAACAAAGTCCTGCAGTAAAAAATGTAGTGTTAGTAGAAGAGTTTTTAAAATCAGTAAGATAAATTAAAGATGAGCAATAATAAATATGCAGTAAATGAGCGGGGATATTACGGGCAATTTGGAGGTGCTTACATTCCTGAATTGCTACGTGCCAATATCGATGAATTACGCGGTAACTACCTGAAGATTATCAATTCGGAGAAGTTTCAGAAAGATTACAAGCGATTGTTGGATAACTACGTGGGCAGACCAACACCTCTGACTAAAGTGGCTAATTTATCGAAGCGTTACGGTACCAATATCTATTTAAAACGCGAAGATTTAACGCATACCGGCGCACATAAAATCAACAATACCATTGGGCAGATTCTAATTGCCAAATACATGGGCAAAACCCGTATTATTGCTGAGACAGGAGCAGGGCAGCATGGCGTGGCAACAGCTACCGTTTGTGCTTTGTTTGGTTTGGAATGCATTGTGTACATGGGCGCATTGGATATCGAACGTCAGGCACCAAATGTGGCTCGTATGAAAATGTTGGGTGCGAAGGTGGTTCCTGCCATTTCGGGAAATCAGACTTTGAAGGATGCCACCAACGAGGCTATTCGTGATTGGATTGCCAACCCGAATTCATTTTACCTGATTGGTTCGGTAGTGGGACCGCATCCTTATCCAGACATGGTGACCCGCTTGCAGTCGATTATATCTGAAGAAATTCGCGGGCAGTTGACCAAAGAGACAGGAAATCCGAATCCTGATTACGTGATTGCCTGTGTAGGTGGTGGAAGCAATGCCGCCGGAGCTTTTTATCACTATCTGGATGAAGAAGATGTGAAGTTAGTGGCTGTTGAGGCTTCCGGTTTGGGTGTTAACAGTGGTGAAACCGCGGCAACCATTACCATTGGCGATGTGGGTTTTATTCACGGCAGCAAAACCATGCTGATGCACGATGAGGATGGTCAGATTACGGAACCTTACTCCATTTCGGCAGGTTTGGATTACCCGGGGGTTGGACCTTTGCACGCACATTTAGCCGAGACGGGCAGAGCACAATTTCTCTCGGTAACTGATCAGGAAGCTTTGGATGCCGCTATGGTATTGGCACAATCCGAAGGAATTATTCCTGCTCTGGAATCAGCTCATGCTTTGGCTGCCTTGGAACAAATGACCTTTGATAAAGATGATGTGGTAGTTGTGAATCTATCAGGAAGAGGGGATAAGGACATGGAGACCTACATGAAAGCAATTAATAAT
This sequence comes from Labilibaculum sp., assembly GCA_016760525.1. Lineage (GTDB taxonomy): Bacteria > Bacteroidota > Bacteroidia > Bacteroidales > Marinifilaceae > Labilibaculum. The sequence goes on along the minus strand of JAESUW010000159.1, from coordinate 8,585 downwards.
TAGATAAGCCCAAACCCCTAAAGGGGCTTAAAAAACATTCTTGGTAAAAGTCCCCTGTAGGGGATTTAGGGGGCATCATAAAGAATCATAAAACTGCGTCTAAAGTTGTGAAGACTTTCATATCTCACATCTCATGTCTCACATCTCAAATCTAAACTAATGAACCGAATAGATCAATTATTTCAAAATAAAGGAAAGGATATCTTATCCATCTATTTTCCTGCCGGATATCCGAATTTGAACGATACCGTACCCAATCTGCAGCTTTTACAGGACAAAGGGGTTGATTTGGTAGAGATCGGAATCCCGTTTTCCGATCCTCTGGCCGATGGCCCTGTAATTCAGATTGCAGCAAAGCAATCCTTGGATCAGGGAATGAGCTTGAAACTGCTTTTTGAGCAGCTAAAGGATGTTCGAAGCACCATTACAATGCCTTTGATATTAATGGGCTATTGGAATGTGGTTTATAAATATGGTGTTGATGCTTTTTTGGTAGATTGCCAAAGCTGTGGTATCGATGGAGTTATTCTTGCTGATTTACCATTGGAAGAGTACGAAGAGGAATTTAAAGTAAAGTTTGAGGCGCATGGCGTGTACAATATTTTGCTGGTAACCCCTCAAACTACCGATCAGCGAATGGCGAAAATTGAAAAAGCCACCAAAGGATTTTTATACATGGTTTCATCTTCAGCGACTACAGGTGGCGCTTTGGAGCAAAGCAAGGAGAGGGAAGAGTACTTTAAAAAGGTGGCCAATTTGGATATTCCTTCACTCATCGGGTTTGGAATTCATGACAAAGCAAGCTTTCAGCATGCCTCCGGTTTTTCCAATGGTGCAATTATTGGTACGGCTTTTATAAAAGCATTGGAGCAGGGGAGTGCTGCCGATTTTATTGATTCGCTAAGTTGAAAGGCGTGATTTGTAATGTACTTTCTTAATTTTACTGGTCCAATTTATACTTGGGGCGAATTAAAAAGAAATGCTTCGTTGCTATCTAGTCTGCTTACAGCGAGGGAGTTCACTACGAATTGAAACCTGTTACGTGATCAATTCGTAGTTGGACAATACCTATTATTAATTTGTAGGAGTTATTTGTTCGTTTCTGGTGGAGAACATGTTTATATATTAGGACTATTTGCTTGGAAACAGCCCTGATTTTTTATAATGAATTAATGTAAGAAACAAGAGCATCCCTGTCGCTTTTGCTTAAATTGGTATAAAATTTTTGTGAGCTTTCAGCTTCGCCTCCATGCCAAAGAATGGCTTCTTCAATAGATTTAGCCCTGCCGTCGTGCAAAAAGGTTGTATGGTTATTAACAGTGTTTGTCAAACCTATTCCCCAAAGAGGCCTTGTTTTCCATTCGTTTCCATTTGCTAAAAAATCTTGTCTTCCATCGGCTAAATCATCGCCCATATCATGCAGTAACATATCGGTAAAAGGATATATTGTTTGATTGGAAATTGCAGGGATTCCTGGAAATTTCCCTGTAATATGTTTGGGTGTATGACAGGCGGAACACTTGGCTTTTTCAAATAATCCGTAACCTCTAATCACCTCTGAATCGTCTAAATTACGCGCGGCAGGCACTGCCAGTGTTCTGCAGTATAGTGCAACCTGGTCCAGTATTTTCTGAGAAATTTCAGGGTCATCATTTAAATTATCTCCATTCGTTTGCCCGTAGCTTGATTCAGTAGGGAACAAGGGGTTCGTAATTCCTATATCATTGTTATAAGCTCCGGCGGTTTGTGCCATTACTGTTGGTGTGTTGGCTTTCCAGCCAAATCTACCTAAAGCCATACTCTGAGTTTCCGGATTCCATACATAATTTGCTTTACCTGAAATGCCATCACCATCAAGGTCGTTAACATCTTCTTTCAATAAAATATCTTCTTCAGTAATTGCTTCTAAAAGACCCAAGCCAAAAACAGGAGGAGCTAATCTGGGAGAGAAAACAGCGTTGTCAGGCATTGGAATATATGTATCTGTAACAGAGTAAACAGGCTTTTTTAAAGTAACAACAATACCATCTTTAAAAGTAACAGGTTTATCAATATAAGAGACAGCAAACTGTACTTCGGGTTGTTTTCCATAAAGAGTCTGATTTGCCAGTTGAAGGCCAAAGCCCGGCACTGGGATTGGTCCTCCATGAGCATCTGTACCAGGAATGCTTGCCCGTAAAAAGAAGCCTGAAAAATCATTAATGTCTGAGGGAAAATCTGTTCTTCCATCTCTCGGGTGACATGCGATACAGGAAGTGTTATTAAACTGAGAGCCTAATCCGGAGTGTATTGGGGACGGAGCGGAAACAAATATAGCTTCAAATTGTTTATCTCCTGCTAAATGGATATCTAAATTAGTACTATTTAAATTGGGTGCCGGAGTTCCAAATGATAAAAAACCTGATTCGAATACAGTTGTTTGTCCTCCTGCATAAATGCGCTGATTGGCATCAGGAATAACGGGAGTATAGTCATCGTCTTTTCTGCAGGAAAAAAACAAAATTGTAAGTAGGAATAATAGTAAATGTTTCATGAGTTTAAAATTTAGCATTAGGAGCAAGGCACAAGACCGATATACCAATTGACCCGAATTCAGGAGTTTATTAATTATCTGCTATGTCTATTTTTTTAAAATCTAACAATCTGTTGCAGCTTATCGCGATTGATACTCAGATTTTGTTTTCAACACTTGATTTGTATTAGATAAAATACTCATGGGTAAATAAATATTTTATGACGTTTCAAGTAGCTGTGATCCCGAATTAATGGAGTTGTGTAATTTTGTTTTTTTAGCTGTTTGGGTTGATCATGCGTCTTGTGCGCATAAGTTTATTGCACTCAATAAACTGCTTGTGAAATATAAAAGTTGCCTTATTTTAATTTAGATTTAATTTTAATAAAGATGCAAATATATTTTACATTAGTAAATTATACAAGTTTATTTAGACTTATTTAAGTTTATTAGATGTGTCTTTGTGGATTGTAAGCTTGCAGAACTGAATGTTTTATTTTAATATCAACTTTATTAAACTTGCTGTTAATAGGATCAGTGTCTGAATAGAAGAAGAGCTTGAAGCACACGGAAAGCTTCACAAAAACAGTACTAATACCGATTGGATAAATTATTCTTTGATTATTTTACCATTTCAATTAATTGCCATTCACTGTTTGGTTCCATTGTTGGGGTAGCAGTAGGAATGATATTTTATGTTCTGCATAAATAAATTAATGGACGGATTTATCAAAAGACAAATAGATAAACAAAATATAGTATTGGATTAATAGAGTATAGATAGGAATAGTGTGATAATTTGTATTGAATATAGATTGGTACGACTTGTTATGCTCTGACTGTAAGCAAGCCGTCCATATCAGGCTATGACTTGATTCTAAATTTAAAAGAGTTTGTTGATCAAAAGTTCAATTTCACTGTTATTCTGATCCCGATAACTGTTGGAACGAAGAATCTGTGTTTTTGAATAACAGATGTTTCGACAAGCTCAACATGACATACAATAAATTCAGTTAAAAGACTGCCTGAACTCCAATGGTGAAATATTGGTTTTTGTTTTGAATAACTTGCTGAACGATTGTGAATGTTCAAAGCCAAGCTCATAAGCGATTTCGCTTATTGATAAATCGGTAGTAGATAACCTTTCTTTGGCTTTTTCAATCAGCTTGTTATGGATGTGTTGCTGGGTGCTTTGACCTGTCAATACTTTTAGTAAATTACTCAGATAACCTGGTGATACGTTTAGTGTTTCAGCTATATGTTGAACTGTTGGAAGTCCTTTTGTTATTAAACCATCGCTATTGAAATAGTCTGCAAGTATTTCTTCCAAACGATCGAGAATTTGATGATTGGTTATTTTTCGTGTAATGAATTGTCGCTGGTAAAACCGCTCAGAGTAATTAAGTAGTGTTTCAATTTGGGAAATAATGATGTTTTGACTGAATTTATCAATGTTGGAGTGATATTCCTGCCTGATATTTTCAATACTATTGTTCAGGATTGTTTCTTCCTTTTCGGAAAGGAACAACGCTTCGTTTACCGAATAATCAAAAAACTCGTATTGTTTAATCGTTTTTGCCAAAGGTGTATTCCATAAAAAGTCGGGATGGATGAGCAAAATCCAACCCGAAGGTTGTGTATGTGTTCCGTATGCAGGAAATGCCTGCAGCACTTGCCCCGGCGCCAAAAAATACATAACGCCTTTATCGAAGTCATATTCTTGCTGACCGTAACGCATTTTGCCAGTCAGTCCTCGTTTTATAGCAATAGAATAGTAATCGGCAACAGTTGACTGTGTCGGATTATCTTTCTTGGCAGCAGCAACCTGAGCATAATCCACTATACTAATAAGCGGATGCTCAGGAGGAGGCAACTGGTTCAGCTGGTGAAATTCGCTGATTGTTTTAATCCTTAAAGGTTTCATTTTGCTAAGTTACTAAATCATAAGGCTTGTCCGCCGGAAACTTCAATACGTTGTCCGTTTATCCAATACGCCTCTTCGGTACACAAAAATGCAACTACTCCGCCTATGTCATCAGGCAAACCTACACGTCCCAAAGCGGTAAGGCTGGCAATATGGGCATTGATTTCTTCATTATCGCGGGTACGGCCACCTCCAAAATCTGTTTCGATGGTGCCTGGAGCCACCACATTCGCCCTAATTTTTCTTGCCCCTAATTCTTTGGCCAGATAACGTGTCAAAATTTCTACCGCACCTTTCAACGAACCATATACCGAAGAACCAGGAAGAATAATCCGCGTAAGCCCAGATGAAATATTAATAATTGCACCGCCTTTATTTAGAAAAGGCAATGCCTTTTGAGTTAAGAAAAATACTCCTTTGTAGTGGATGTTCACGATTTCGTCTAATTGTTCTTCTGTTACATCCGCAACCGGAGCATACAAACTTGTTCCGGCATTGTTGATCAGAAAATCAAAATTTGGACTTCCTGTCTGTCTCTGCAAATATTCCGTTATTTGCCTGATGAAATTGTCAAATGATTTCATTTTGCCTGTATCCAATTGAAAAGCAGTTGCTTTTTGTCCCAGCGATTCAATTTCAGATACAACTTCGTTTGCTGATTCCTGATTGCTGTTGTAAGTCAGTATTACGTCGATGCCTTTTTTGGCAAGGGCTATTGATATATTTTTTCCAAGTCCGCGGCTGCCACCCGTTACCAGTGCAATTTTATTTTTTGTACTCATTTCTGTTGATTTATAAGGATTAAACTTTTTTAATTTTGATGATAAACGGAAGCAAATTCTTTTGCAAAATCGGTCATCTTCACTTTTCCCAATGTGGGCTGGTTATGGTAATAATCTTCTGTTAATAATCCGCTGTGAAGACCAGCATACATTTCAACCAAGCCGGCAGCAATGCTCGGATTCATTCCTGTTGCAGCTAATCCGCTTACCATTTGGTCGTTTGTAATTGTCAACCATTTTAACACGGGCTTTCCAATTGCTTCTCCTAAAATTTGAGCCGTTTGCTTGCAGGTAAGTTCTTCACTGGAGACATAACGTATTTTTCTGCCGGAAGGCAGCGCTAAAAGTTCTTCAGTAACTGCATTTGCTATATCTTGAGGAGATACCCAGGGAACGATGTCTTCGTCTCCATAGTTGGCTGCGATATAGCCCATCTCTTTTATCATGTCCGCATAAGCATATAAATTGTAATAAAAAGAGCTTGGACGAATGTGTGTAATGGTGGTTGTCAGAGGTAATTCATTGAGAATACCTTCTACATCATGAGCACCAAGTAAAATTCCATTGCCTTTTTCCATGTGAGCACCAATACTACTGAGGTTAACCACATGTTTTACTCCGGCTTGTTCGATAGATTGCGCATAGTTATGACCGAGTCGGCAATAGTATGCCTGTAAATCAAGGTTTTGATCGAAGTAATTGTTCGGAGGAATCATACAATATACTGCATCTGCTCCTGTAAATGTTGTTGCAAGAAATTCAGGATTTTCCAAAGAACCGATTGCCGGTTTTGCTCCCAATGCCTCTATATTTCTCTGTTTTTCGGCCTTACTGCTGATAACAGTTACCGAATGTCCTTTTTGTACCAGTTCTTGAGTGAGTGGCTTGCTGATGTTCCCTAAAGAACCTGTTACTACAATTTTCATGTTTTCTGCTTTTTGTTTCAACAAAGTTCTACAGAAATAAAGAAACAGATGTAGTCAAATCTACCATTATTGTAGTCAAAAATAAGCTTGGTATGTTGGTCGTGAGGTCGTCACGCCATTACCGCCAACAATTGAGAATGTGTATGTACATATATTCATCCAATTATTCACGAACAGTCTTCAACTTTCGGTAAACCAAATAACACAGGCTAACTGAAACTAAAATTTTAAACCTATTTTTAAAAGTTACACCAGCAACATAACCCAAATCGAAAGGGGTAGAGTTTGTATCGCTAAATGGCAGGTCGAATGCGGTGAATATCACGGAAAGTAAAAAGATGCAGAATAGAATCAGGAAAACTCGGAAAGCTTTATTATTTGTCATTTTTGTTTTCCTAGGTTCTAGGAATTAATAAGGCCATCCTTATACGAATCTGAAGTGGCGGCCGTAAAGGCAATAAAAACATCATCATCAAAGTACTTGGTGTCAATTTAAACCAATTACGACCAGTAGTGCTACAATTGTACCTAAAACGGCAAGTAATTTATGATTGTATGTTTTGACTTTTTCGATGTTCATAGGTTTTGGTTTTTTGCTTTCCATAAATTGTTGTCAATCTTATAGAGGGTGTCCGAAAAGTTCAATTTTATATGAATTTTGATAGTAATTTACTGTAAAGCACGAAAAAAGGATCTTGCCCGGCAAGATCCTTTCTTATTTCGAGGGTGTAGCGGAAGATTAAACGCTCCGCTGAAGCTTTATTTTCTCCTGGATTAAGAATAATAATCCAAGTGCAAATAGAATTGAACCAATAAACGAAATGGGAGTGATGATTGTAAAGACATTGATCGTTCCGGAATAAAAATCTACATTTAGGATGTTCATTAATATGGGAACAACAAGCGAATGAAAGACCGTCACCAATAAATTTAATGAAGCTCCAACCAGTAGCATTATGGCATGGCTCGATTTGTTTTTTTCAAGGTAATTGATGCAGGCAATAAGAATTATTATTCCAGGAATAATGAATAACATTCCTGGTAGTAAGCTTAGTAATGTATCGTCCATTTTTTTAAGTGTAAATTATTGATTTGTAATTGGGTTATTCTTTACTGCTGCCTTCCAGTTTCTTTTGCAATTGTGAGTGGATGTCTTTGCTTACAATTTCCGAAAGCACTCCTGATTTGTAGTTGAATGATCGTAGTGTTTTAGGCTCTTTTGAAGAGTCATACTTGCCATCTTTATTATAATCAACACCAAATTGAACCAAAAGGTTTTTGCTCTCGTTAATGAACTTATAAGCTATTACATCAGCATGGTTTAAGCCAATGTCTTTTAGTTTTTGTTCTCTTACAGAGTAGATGTACAGTTTTTTTAGATCCTTGGAATTAATTATACCATCCTTATAGGAATCTGCATTGGATGCTTTAAATGTAATAAAAACATCATCTTCAAAATATTTGGTGTCAATTTTTTCAAAGTTTACTCTGTCGTCGAATAGCTTGTTTAACTTCTCTGTTTTTGCGTCGTAAATCAGCAAATTGTTGTACGAACCGTAATAAGATCTTCTATATTTTCCCTTAGAACTAAATTTTCCACCACTCATATCAAGCAGACCTAAAACTTCATTATCTTCTATGTTTTCCGGGTTATTCAATGTTTTTTGCGATACAGGAATCATATAAATGAGATTTACTGTATCAACAAGCTCGGGAATTTGATAGGAAATAATTTGCTGCCGTTTGTTTTCCTTCTGCAGCAACTCAATTGTCTCATCCGATAAAATACCATCTTCACTTTTGCTCCCAAAGCTCGAACCAATATCCATTCCAACAAAATACAGTGTTGAAATTAAACCAATTAAGGCCATAAGAGCTACAATTGTGCCTAAAACGGCAAGTAATTTCTGATTGTACTTTTTGACTTTTTCGATGTTCATGGGTTTTGGTTTTTTATTGAAGTTTTGCTTGGTCTAGCTAAGTTTTTTGGATTAAAGCAGATGAGTAGCTTTATTTTATTCCTTGTTCTTTATCAGTCGTGTCAATAACAACAGTTTTTGCCCAAATATCTCCTAACCTTTGATTAAATTTTGTGTTTTTAATTAAAAGAATACCTATAAGTCCAAACAACCAAATGTCTATTATTGCAACCAAGTGTCTTTTTACTGATTGACCTAAACTGATTCTACTTTCATTGTAGTTAATAGTCAAAATAGCTTTTAAATCTGACATGTAGTTACCAAGAGTTACACCAAAAAATTGTTCCATTCCTATTGTCATGAAGTTACAAGAAAAATATTGCCTAAACATTCATTTAATTCCATATTAAAATCGCATTTTTAGCACAAGATAATAATGATAAAAAGAGAGCATTAACTTTACAGTTACTTAACTAAACGACATTAGGGGTGAAATTCCCCTGGCTTACTCGACTGTGTGTA
>JAESUW010000158.1 GCA_016760525.1 Labilibaculum sp. | reverse complement strand
TATTTGCAAGTTAAGACAATGATTTTCATTGAAATAATAATAATCGTTAAAAAAATCTTAAAATATTTGTAACCAATTCCAAACAGGTGGCGTCATAAAGTTGAATGCAAAAATCAAGATTTGGGTTTTGCTCACAAACAATAAAATAATAATAATTTAAACTTAAATCATGGATATAACTGGAGTAGTAGCAATCATTTCGGTATTTGGAATAATACCTTTGATCGTATTCTTAGTGCACCGTCACAAAGAAAGACAAGCCTTAATTGAAAAAGGCATGGACATTAACCTTTTAATTGGAGATAAAAAGTGCAGCACTTTAGAAAGCTTAAAATATGGAGTTCTCTTAATTGGTTTGGCAATCGGAATCCTTATTGGGAATATATTAGATGCCTATACAAGTTTAAATGAAGAAGTGTCTTATTTTTCAATGATTTTCTTATTTGGAGGACTTGCTTTACTGGTATTCTACGGACTTGTTAAAAGACAAGAAGAAAAATAAACCTAATCATCTACAAAAAATGCGTTTCAAAAATGAAACGCATTTTTTTATATCAATACAATAATCATTTATTTCCCTATATGGAATAAAATCACCTCTTCGGCTGCTTTCGCGCAAACCGGACAAAAAGTTTTCATTTGATTCGATTTCATTTTACAATCCTGCATAGGAGAATATATTCCCTTAGCCATATAGCCACCACCTTCAAATACACCTAATTTATCAATGAACTTCTTAGTTCTTGGAGTAGGCACAGGAATGGACTCACCCAAGCTGTTTTTCCACTTCTTATCAAAATCAACAAGAGTAGTAATATTTGGTTCCCAAGGTTCAACCTTTAAATTATAAAAATCTTCATACGCTACTTCCGATGAATAATATTCATCTCCTAAACCAACAAATCCGTGACCAAATTCATGACTGGATACTTCATATGACAAGACGTTATCGGCAGAACAACTTGAATAATAATTGTAAAATCCACCACCGCCATACTTATCCGTATTAATCAATACAAATATCTGATCGTAAGGAACATTAGCCGAAATATCGTGTAATGATTTAATATCAAATGTTGTTAGATAACGATCAACATCAAACGTATAGAAAGTTGTATTCACAGCCGTGTTTTTGTAAATATTTTCTCCTGGAATATCAGTGCCTGAATCCTCCGAAACCGCTTCCAAAGCATATATATTAAAACGATCGGCATATTTATTAAATGGAGGTACATCAAGTAAATAGCCAGCTACTCGTTTTACATCAGCCCTGAATTTAACCATTTCACCAGCAGTATACCCTTCAGCTATAAAAGCAATATCAACACTTTTTTCAGGATCACCCTCTCCCATAATCTTTGTAAAAGGTACACTCATTGGCTTTTCTTTACCAATAAAATAGTTTGTTGGATCAATCGTATATTCCCAAATTTTCTCCATTGTACCATCCCATTTTCTGGATTCAAGAACAAATCGCACTGTTTTTTTTGGGTAAGGCATTACGTTTACCTGATAAAATGCTCTTTTTAGCTCTTTCGCTTCGGCCGTTGACTGCCATTCCTGAAACAAAGAATTAAATCCCTTCGAATAAAGTAACTTCCCCGATTCAACATCAAAAAGTTTAAATCTAAAAGTTCCGTAACCAAAACAATCGATTAAATTCGTTTTACTTCCTCCCCAATTAGGCTCTTCTTTTAATTCTTTAAAAAAAATGGTTTGAGAATTGGCATCTCCGCCCATCATATAATCAATTCGAAGGCTTTTGTTTTCAAAATATTTATCGAAGTTGCTTTGCCCGTAACAAACCGAAGAAATTACAAATAGGACAAATACCAATAAAGATTTTACAGTCATATTAATTGTTTTATTTATTTAGCATCAAATTTACTAAATATTATGAATTACACTTTTCTTTTCCAAATAGGAATAGATACCTTAGATTCGAAATTCGTAACAAATAAAAAAACATCTCATGAAAGAGCTTTTGGGCGTTCAATTAAAAAATTGGTTAATAAGCGGAGGAATAGCCGAATATTGGGCAATAATATTACAGTCGGTTATCGCAATATTTATTGTTATAATAATTGCATGGATCGCTAATTTGATCGCAAAAAAAATTCTTATTTCAATTATTACAAAACTAGTTCGAAAAACAAAAACACATTGGGATGACATCCTATTAGAGCGAAAAGTATTCAATAAAATAGCACATTTCGCACCTGCAGTAATCATTTATTTTAGTGCAGGAATGATTGATTATTCAGGCTTGAACAACTTTATTCAAAATGGAGCCTATGTTTATATGGTAATATTGGCAATTATGCTGATTGATACTTTTCTTAATGCTGGAAATGATATCTACAACACAATGCCGGTAAGCAAAACAAGACCGATTAAAGGATTTCTGCAGATTGTAAAAATCTTCTTTTACGCAATGGGAATTATCTCTATACTGGCTTTATTTAGTGATAAAGAGCCATTAACAATAATTGCTGGAATGGGAGCTTTTGCTGCCGTTATTTTATTAATTTTCAAGGATACAATTCTCGGTTTTGTTGCTTCAATTCAGCTTTCTGCAGACAAAATGGTCAATATTGGCGATTGGATTTCAATGCCTTCCAAAAATACTGACGGAACGGTTATAGATATTAGCCTGAATACAGTTAAAGTTCAAAATTGGGATAAAACAATTAGTACAATTCCAACTTATGCTTTGGTTTCAGAATCGTTCAGTAATTGGAAAGGCATGGAGGAATCTGGTGGACGAAGAATAAAACGCCACCTAAATTTAGATGTAAAATCAATTCATTTTTTAAGCGATGATGAAATTGAAAAATTTGAAAAAATTCATCTGCTAAAGGATTATCTGATCGAAAAAAAGAATGAAATTCGTTCAAACAATCCCAAAGGCGAAATTCCTGTGAACCAAAAAAGATTAACGAATATAGGTACGTTTCGAAAATATGTTGAAGCTTATTTACACAAGCACCCTAAGATTCACAATAAAATGACTTTTCTGGTGCGCCAATTACAACCAACCGAAAAGGGTTTACCATTGGAGATCTACGTATTTTCGAACGATCAGGAATGGGCCAATTATGAGGCTATCCAAGCCGATATTTTCGATCATATTTTAGCGATTGTTCCTGAATTTAATTTAAGAGTATTCCAAAATCCTACCGGAGACGATTTTCAAAAACTAGCAAAATAAATATGAAATTAGCACTAAGCAAGTTAAGCTTTTTCGAATCATTAGGTTGGTTTGGAAATATAATTTTAAGCATTGGAGTAATTCCTCAGGTTGTGCAAACCTACAAAACACAAGACGTTGCAAGTTTTAATTGGCCATTTCTTCTAATGTGGGCTTTTGGAGTGTTCTTTACTTTTATTTACATTGTAAATGGAGATTTAAAATCAAACAAACGTCAATACCCACTGTGGCTTAATTATTTAGTAAATATTTTTGCTACCTTTTACCTCTGTTACGCTAAATTAATATACAGCTAAACACTCAAAATTATTTCACACATCAAATTAATCACCAAAAGATGAAAAAACTACTTACCCTTTTACTTTTACTATCAAATTTTTACGGTTTTTCCCAAACAAGAGTTGGAGGAGTTGAACTACCTAACGAAATGATTGTTAAAGAGCATCAGTTACAATTAGAAGGGGCAGGAACTCGCGTAAAGCTTTGGATGGATATGTATGCAATGGGCTTATATCTTTCACAAGATATGAATGATGCTGAAAAAATTATTTCCACAGATGAAAGCATGGGAATCCGCTTAGAAATAATATCCGGATTAATTACATCTGAAAAAATGGAAAAAGCTACCCGAGAAGGCTTTAAAAATGCCACTAAAGGTGATATGGAAAATATAAAACAGGAAATTGATAATTTCATCTCTGTTTTTCAAGATAATATTGAAAAAAAGGATGTCTTTGAATTTATCTACTCGCCTGCTGATGGAACTATGGTTTATAAAAACGGAGAATTAAAACATTATATTAAAGGATTATTATTCAAACAAGCATTATTTGGAATATGGCTTTGTGAAAAACCTGCCGATAAAAACCTGAAAGAGAATCTGCTACGATAAAAACTAAATGTATTTAAACAGATACAATAGTCTTTCTACATGTAGATATAATAATCTAAACACTAGATCTATTCGTGAAATTCGCTTAAATAAACGCCAATTTTAAAATAAATTTTTACCTTAGCTCCGCACACCTAATAAAGAGATCTTACAACTTATCAATAAACACATATCTTTCGGACACAAATAAATTGTCTCTTAAGAAAATTTTGTGCACCTAAAATAAAGGGCACATTTATTATTTGAAACAAAAACAATAACAATGAGTACCAAAAGATTTTCGAAAATTGTTGGGTCGGGTAGTTATATCCCAACCGTTCAAATTAAAAATGAACACTTTTTGAATCATGATTTTTTCGAGCCAAACGGGCAAAAAATTGAAACTGCCAATGAAGAAATTATTGAGAAGTTTAAAGACATAACCGGGATTACAGAAAGAAAATATGCCTCTGCTGATCAGCAAAACTCTGATCTTGCATATTTAGCAGCAAAAAATGCTTTAGAATCGTCTAAAATAGATAAGGAAAGTTTAGATTACATTATAGTTGCTCACAATTTTGGCGATGTTAAACCTAACTCTTCTCTAACAAATCAATTGCCTTGTTTAGCGGCAAAAGTGAAAAATCTTCTTCAAATTGAAAACCCTAAAACCATAGCTTACGATGTTTTATTCGGATGCCCGGGTTGGATTCAATCTATGATTCAAGCAAACTACTTTATAAAGTCAGGTGATGCTCAACGAGTAATGGTTATTGGAGCAGAAACCTTATCAAGGGTTTGTGATCCGCACGACAGAGATAGTATGATTTATTCTGATGGTGCAGGTGCTACAATATTGGAAGCTTGTGAAGCAGAAGAAGAATCGGGAATATTATCTCATGCTATGAGAACAGATACCATAAATGAAGCTTTCTTTTTGCGTGCCGACATTTCGGATAAACCCGATTTTGAAGGAAACAGCAACAGCCTTTTCATTAAAATGTATGGCCGTAAAATTTATGAATATGCTATTTCGAATGTTCCCGGTGTTGTAAAAGAAAGTATTGATAAAGCTGGATTGGATATTAAGGACATCAAAAAAATCCTTATTCATCAGGCCAACGAAAAAATGGATGAAGCCATTGCTAAAAGACTTTTCCGTTTGTATCAGGAAAAAAACGTTCCAGAAAACATAATGCCTATGATTATTAAGGAAATGGGAAATAATTCAGTAGCTACTGTACCTATTCTTTACGATCAAATTATCAAAGATAAATTAAAGGATCATAAACTAAATGAAGGTGATTACATTGTTTTTGCTTCTGTTGGAGCCGGCATGAACATTAATGCTTTTGTTTATAAGGTTTAATTATTCCGTTTTTCTCTTACAAAAACGACAAAACTGAATTAATTTTCAACATTTTAAAAAGAAATTAAAAAAATGTTTGTAATCCAAAATTAATTTTAGCAAATTAGCAGAGCTGAATCTGAAATACACAGGGAAATTAGGAGATAGAGGAGATAGACAATATTCAGAAGTCAGAATCAAATTGAATTCTAACCCTAAAATTACTATAGATAATTACCCGATCAAATTCGTTTGATTCGGGTAATTCTTTTTTAAAGCAAACTAACTTTCCTGAGAAAGAATCCAAATTAAAGATTTAGAAAAACAAGCTGAAAAAAAACAACAGTTTACTTGATTTTTGTAATCGCTGCAAGAAATGTGCAACTGTTTGCCCAGGCAAATCAATTTCTTTCGATTCACCCAAGTTGGTAAATGGTACAAAACGTTGGCAAATAAATTCAGAAAGTTGTTTTACCTATTGGAGTAAGTCTGGCACAGATTGTGGACGATGCCTGGCAACTTGTCCTTATTCTCATCCAAATAACTTATTGCACAATTCTATTCAGTGGGGAATAAAACACTCTCCACTATTCAGAAGATAGCCGTGCCGTTAGATGATTTCTTTTATGGTAGAAAGCCCAAATCGGCAAATATGCCAAATTGGATTCCTTCAAAAAAAATTAAGAAAATACCCTTACATCAATACTAAATTAATTCATCTTACTGATAATTATTAGCTTTTGCATGTTCGCTGCATTTTCTATATAGATTGAACAAAGCACTTTTCAAATTTTTATTTGGCTTTAATTTGTAAGAAATTACTAAAAAAGGCTCAGCTTCACGCATTTTATTTCTGGCTCCTGCCAATTTCTTTTTACACAACTGATAATCATCATCAGTTGGTTTAGCAATTGCTTCATACTTATCAACGGCAACATCATAGGTCTTGTTAGCCTTTAGAAATAAAATCATACCTAAATTCATATTTGAATTTACATCATCGGATTTTAATTCAATTGCTTTTCGATATTCAAGTTTAGCCTTCTCAATATTTTTTAATTTCTGATAAGAAATAGCTTTAAAATAATGGTATTTATAATTTTCCGGATCCCACTCTATTAACTCATCACATGTTGTCAACAACTTATTAAATTGCTTTGAATTAACATACAAATAAGCCAAACTCTTCATCGTTTTCCGATACTCATGCGGCATATTTTTCTTTTTAGACAAAAGAACAAACTCCTGCCCTTCAATACTTCTCTCAGATTTGTAGATAGCTAAAAGTTTAGAATAAAAACCAGGACAAGGTGTTCCCATATCAATCGCTCTTCTATAATTCTCTTTTGCTTCATTAACCTGACTAAGCTTTTGAAAGCAAACTCCTACATAACCGTAAGCCCACGACCTTTGAATAGTATCTCCAATTCCGGAATCAATTAATTTCTGATATTCTTCTATAGCATCCTGATAATTTTCATCAAAAAACTTGCTATTTGCCTTATTTAACTCACGATCAAAATCCTGTCCAAATGCAAAAAATGACACAAAAATGAAAAATACAGTCAAAAATCCTTTCATAATTACCTCTATAGTTTAAAATTTTATCTTTACTGCAAACGTACATTTAAATATTAAGTTCGGATAATTATCAATAATAAAATTTCATAAAAAAACGCAGAAATAAAATTCCTGCGTTTAAATTAATATATTTTATAAAAATTATCCTCTTTGTCTAACTGCCTCGTAAACCATTAATGAAGCAGCAACTGATACATTCAATGATTGAATTGAACCTGCAATTGGAATTTTAACCTTCTCATCAGCCAAGCGTAACAAAGCATCTTCAATACCAACATCTTCCGATCCCAGAACAATTGCTGTAGCCAATGTAAAATCACCTTCTGTATATACTTTTTCAGCCTTTTCTGTTGCAGCTACAATTTGAATTCCTTCTTTTTTCAAATAACGAGCAAGGGTCTTTAAATTTTGAACTCTGCAAACGGGTACGTTATACAAAGCTCCAGCAGATGTTTTAATAGAATCAGGTGTGATTTTCGCTGAATTCTTGAAAGGAATTACAATCGCATGCACACCTGCACATTCTGCAGTACGAGCAATAGCTCCAAAATTTCTCACATCAGTAATTTCATCTAAAAGCAATAATAGAGGTGTTTTACCTTGAGCAAATAGTTCAGGTACAATTTCTTCTATTTCCTGATAAGGAATTGGAACAATTAAAGCAACAACTCCCTGATTATTATGCTGATCTAAAGAATTCAATTTCTCCACAGGAACAAACTGATATTCGACTCCTTTTTCGCGAATCAAATCGAATAATTCTTGAAACAAAGGACCTGCTAATCCTGCTTTGATCAATACTTTTTCAATTTCCTTTTCACTTTTTATTGCTTCCATTGCTGCTCTAATTCCGAACAACATCTCTTGTTTTTGTTTAGCCATCGATTAATTTGCTTATTGGTATTTTACATTCATTGAGAATTGTGGTTTTTCTTTATAAGTAAGGTAACGCCACAACCATTCAAATGGTCCCATTTTATAATATTTCAGCCAAATAACGGAAGAAATCAATTGAAAAGTCCAGATCGATAAAACCCAAAGCAATAATTCAGCTCTTGAGTAACGGGCAAACATTCCAAAACCATAACTATAAAAAATAATGGAACAAATTATGGATTGACAAAGGTAGTTCGTAAAAGCCATTCGACCAACTGCTTCAAAACCTTTTGTTAAAAAATGCAGAATTTTCAATTGATAAATTAGAATGATCAAGCCAATATAGCCCAATGAGGAAAATAAGCTGCCAAAATAATTGAACTGATAACCATACTTAAAGAAATATATTACGTCCCATTTTGATTCTACAATACGATGAAATCCTTCATTCCCAAAAAGAGTTCCGATACCAATTCCGATAATGGCCATAACAAAATAAAACTTCTTCGATTTTACTGCAGTTAATACGCCATTATTCAGCAATACCATTCCCAGTAACATTACCCCGGTTGTTCTCCATAAAAACAGCATAAAAAAAGAGACAATCTGATAATTTATATTTAGCTGAGCTCGTTTCACAAAAATATCGAACCAGCTTCCCTTTTGATACAAATCGATTTCTGCAGCTAAATATTCCGGCGTAGGACTAAAATCTGCCATGGCTTCTTTAAGCTTTTCAGGAGGCATGCTTTCGAAAAAACTTCCTGCCAAATAAAAAAATCCCATAGGAATCAGGTAGAGTACCACACACAACACAATTTTCCATGTATCCTTCATTTTCCGAAATAAAACAGCAATCAATCCTACTAAAGCATATGCAACTAAGATATCTCCAAACCAGATTAAACAGGCATGCAGCATTCCAAACAGAAGTAAGCACATCATACGTCGAATATGAAATTTAGAGCCGTCTAATTCTTTATTATTTAGCTTGTTGACAAACAATAGAATGCCTGCTCCAAATAAAATAGAAAAAATAGTCAAGAACTTAAGTTCACCAAATACATTCACAAAATAATAAGAGAAGTAATCGGACGTAGATAAATCACCCATTACCGAAGGATTGCTAAAGGACGCATTTGGAAGCCCAAATAGTTGAATATTTATTAGTAGAATTCCCAATAAAGCAAATCCACGAAGTATATCGAGAGATTGTATTCTTTCGTTGGGCAAAATTGGATTCGTAATAGTAATTGGAATCATTGTTTTTAGTCTAAGAGGCTGTAGTTTAGCATAGCAATGTTTTTAGTTACTGATTGCACCCCTCTCCCTGTCGGGTTTCTCCCCTAAAAGGGGAGATTGCTGTTATTGGCATTTTACACCATTTATTTAAACATTTGGACTATTACAGCCAAAAAACCATTGAGGTATAATGCCAAGGTTTTTGTTAAAAAGTCCATTCAAAGTATCTTTCCCTTACAAAGAATCCCGAAAGCTTTCGCGGATCCGAAGGAGAAAGGGCAAAAAACACATTAACAAATAACTACGCTATTTTAGACTTAAGCCTCTTAAGATAGTAATTATCTCAAAATCAAATTTAAACAGACAAACAATTTAGTGAATCCTGTTATTTATCACTCTCCTTTTTCAGCAATTAACTGCTCCAATTCTTCATTAAAATTCTCCCAATCAGACATTTCTTTTTCAAGATCTTTTTTGAATTTCTCATATTTCGCAAACAGAGACTGATCCTGCATTTTTTCAGGATTTGCAAGCAAATCTTCCATCTCAACTATTTGCTCTTCGAAGCGTGCAATATTATCTTCCGAATTTGAGACTGCTCTTTCCATTTTAGAGATTTTCTTATTCATCTCTTTCCGCTCCAAATAGTTCAGTTTATTATCAGAAGGCGCAACATCTGCCTGAACAGCAGAAACTGATTTCTTCACTTCCAATTCCTTTAAGGAATCCATTTTCTTGTTTTGAAGAAAATCATAAATTCCGCCCAAATGTTCTTTTATCTTTTTATTCGTAAACTCATATACTTTTGACGATAAGCCATTTAAAAACTCACGATCGTGAGAAACTACGATTACCGTGCCGTCAAACTGATTCAGTGCTTCTTTCAAAACATCTTTCGATCTCATATCCAAATGATTAGTCGGCTCATCGAGAACCAGTAGATTTACCGGTTCCAAAAGAAGACGAATCATCGCCAAGCGAGAACGTTCCCCGCCCGATAAAACCTTTACTTTCTTATCAATATCCTCACCTCGAAACATAAAAGCACCTAAAATATTACGAATTTTAGTCCTTACCTCTCCAACTGCAACATCATCAATAGTTTCAAATACTGTTTTATTCTCGTTCAGCATTTGAGCCTGATTTTGAGCAAAATAACCAATCTTTACATTGTGTCCGAGCTTACAAGTACCAGTATGCTCCAACTCGCCCATCAGAACCTTTACCAGAGTCGATTTACCTTCTCCGTTCTTCCCAACAAAAGCGAGTTTCTCTCCTCTTTCAATTACAAATTCAAGCTCATTTAGAACTAAATGATCACCATATGCTTTACTCAAATTTTTAACCTCACAAACCAAATCGCCTGATCGGGGTGCCGGAGGGAATTTAAGACTCAGTGTCGAAGTATCCTCATCATCAATTTCAATACGATCAATTTTCTCCAATTGCTTGACCCGAGATTGAACTTGAACTGATTTTGTTGCTTTATATCGGAAACGTTCAATAAATTCTTCTGTATCTTTTATTTGTTTTTGCTGATTAAGATATGCTTTCATCTGCTGTTCCCGTCGTTCTGCATGCAAAACCACATATTGAGAATAAGGCACTTTATAATCATATATTTTACCAACAGAAATTTCAACAGTTCTATTGGTGATATTATCCAGAAATGCCCGGTCATGAGATACCAACACCACTGCTCCCGGGTAAGTTTTCAGAAAATCTTCCAGCCACTGAATCGATTCTATATCTAAATGGTTCGTAGGCTCATCCAGAAGAAAAACATCCGGCCGTCGTAAAAGGATTTTCACCAATTCTATTCGCATTCTCCACCCACCACTAAATTCATTGGTCTGTCGGGTAAAATCGCTTCTTAAAAAGCCCAAACCAATTAATGTTCGCTCTGCTTCAGCCTCAATATTTTCGCCCCCCATCATATGGTAACGATCGTTCCTGTCAGTAAGCCGCTCTATTAACTTCATGTACTCTTCCGATTCATAATCGGTTCGCTCGGCAATCTCTGAATTAATTTCAGCAATTTCCTTTTCTAAACCCAATACCTCTTCAAATGCTGTTAAAGCTTCTTCCATAACAGTA
The DNA here is from genome assembly GCA_016760525.1 of Labilibaculum sp. Taxonomy (GTDB): domain Bacteria; phylum Bacteroidota; class Bacteroidia; order Bacteroidales; family Marinifilaceae; genus Labilibaculum. Next base: position 18,487 of record JAESUW010000158.1, on the reverse strand, counting down.
TTACCATCAACATGAATTACCTGCTGTGGTAAGTATCCTATTTTAATCTCATTTGGCAATGATACTGTTCCGGTTGTAGGAGCCTGAAAACCAGCAAATATTTTCAATAAAGTTGATTTTCCGGCACCATTCTTTCCAACCAATCCAATTCGGTCGCGGGAATTCACAATAAAAGTAACTTGCTTAAAAAGGGTAAAGCCACCAAATTCAACCGTAAGATTGTTAATAGAGATCATACTAATTCATATTTTTCTGTTAAAGCGACAAAGATAATACAATTCAACTTGGAATAAATAGCTTTTACGCCTCTTGTAATTCCGAAACTTCAACAACAGCTGTTCTTCTGAGCTCAGAAGCAATAATATTTTCTTTTACCTCCTGTAACACAATGGTTTCGGCTTCGGCAAAAGAGATATCATAAACTCTGGTTACTTTCTGATATTCCTGCGGATATTTAGAAATCAATTGATCATACAGTCGGTCTAAATCTATTTTAGATGGATTGTGAAATTCCAATTTTAACTCGAAACGTCGAATTAAAGCCTCATCAATCAGATCAATTTGATTGGTAGCCGCAATTATTATTGTGTTTTCAGGTAAAGAATCAATCAGCTGAATCATAGTATTCACCACACGTTTCATTTCACTACTATCTGTATTATCGTAGTTTCTCTCCTTACCTAAAGAATCAAACTCATCGAAAAACAAAACTGCTTCCTGAGTTTCTACCATTTTAAATGCAGCAGATATATTTCTTGAAGTTTCTCCTAATTTAGAAGAAACAATATTACCCAGATTAATCGTTTTCAACTTCTTACCTAGCTTATTCGCAATTGCTTTTGCAGTCATGGTTTTTCCACATCCTGATTTTCCAAAAAGCAAGAGTTTATTCACTACCGGTAAACCATATTTATTTAAAATTTCAAGATGCTCATACTCTCTTAAAAACCGCTCAACTTGAACAGCTAAATTCTCATCAAAAACAATATCCTGAAAATCAACCCGTCTCGTATTAGGAACAAATAAATGATTCATGCTTAACTTATATTTTAGTTCTTATGTTTAAATATTTTGCAAACCTAACATTTAATCTTCAATCCGGAAAAAATCATTTGGTAGTTTTATAAAAAGAATTACATTTGCACACCCTAAAAAAAAACCGACCTATGAATATAAAAATCAGTTAATTAATAAAAAAAATAGTGTGGGGAATTCTTATTACACCTATGTAGAAGAGCATAAGCTTCTAATAGAATGCTTTTGCGGAGAAACAGAGATTAAAGATGTATTTGAATTAAAAAATGTAATTGAATCTCATTTAAACCAAGTGCCAAAATTAAATATTCTGGTTGATATTCAGAAAAACAGCAGCAAGCCATCTTTCAAAAAGATAGACGACTTTGTTGAGTTTTATTTAAAATCAGAATTCAGTTTAAAAATTGACAGGTTTGCTTTTGTTACCGACACTCCAAGACAGGTTGCAAACACAATGCTAATTATTGAAGGCATACAAAATGAAGTAGATATACCATTTAAAATTTTTAGCTCTGTTGAATCAGCAATTAACTGGCTACGTTCAGATATTAGTATCGACAGGGTAAAATCAATACTTGAAGATTTTAAAAATACAAGTGTATTGGAATAATAAAGAGGATGTCCGAAAAGTAAAATTTCACTTCGAAACGTCATGTTGAGCCCGAATGACAATAAAATTGAACTTTTCGGACAGCCTCTTCTATTTCATCTCTATATTGCCTCTCACTTTTTTGAGTAATCTTTAAAAATAGCTTTTTTAAACTCAATCCAATGGGCATCAGTCATTCTATCGGGTGTAAATAAGCAAATCCCTTTTGCTCCATTAACCATCGACTCCCGTATCGCTTCCCCTAGTTCTTCCGGCAACAAACCATGATTTTCGGGATCGGCTTCTTTCGACTTAGAATCGGGCTTCGGACAAATAAACAAGCCACTATAAACAGGTTTTTCTCCCTTTAAACTTTCCGAAGACTCCTTACACATTTTTCCAATCCACTCTGTTCCTTCCAAATAAAAATCGTTATAATTCATTGGAAGAAAAGCATCTAAATTCCATTTGTCCCACTCTTGGCGAACCATTTTCACTGCATGAGAATGTGGACCTGGAAATACCGCTGCTGTAATTTGTTTTCCTTGTGCATGCACATCATCAGCCAAACGATTAACCATTTTTGTAATCAAATCCTGACGAAATTGTTTCCATTCCTGTATTTCCCTGGCCTCCGACTGATCAGCAATCTCAATTCCTGTCTTTGCTTTAAAATCAGCCTTACACTTCTCACAATAACAATAATCAAACTCAGGATATTCCTTATCCATCACCAAATCATACTTTTTCCATAGTCCTTTAGCCAATATCACATCCGGATAACGGATATAATCCAGATGAATACCATCAACTTCCGGCAAAACAGCTATTTTAGTGTACAGTTCTGACAAATATTGGTAAACTTCTTCTCTATTAGGACATAGAAATGTGTAATGATCTACGTAAGCAGGTTTCTCGTAGGCAGACTCACCATTTCCATTAACGGCATACAATTCGGCAGGAATGTTTTTATCGCGTCCCTGCACCATCGTTGGTATCCAAGTATGGAATTCCAAACCTGCTTCTTTTGCAATTTTACCTACCCGCTGATAAACTAAAGGATCATGGCCTCCGTTATACATCAAGCCATCAATTCCTTTTTCCTTCAAATCAGTAAAATTCTCTTGTAATTCTTTATCGGTAGCCTCTCCCGGACCACCCAGCCATGCATAACATGGAACTTTTGATGCTTGTTTTGTTCCACACGAAAACAATACAAACAACGCAAAAACAGCAAGTAACTTGTTCATAGTACTTTTATAAAAATTGAAATGTGGCTTTGGAATACGCAGTAAATATATAAAATTAAGTCTAAATAACGATTACCTTTTAGCTGTTAGGCTTTAGTTTAGCGGATTTCAAATAATAATGGAAATGTCTTTCGACTTTTATCTATCTTTGTGCCCGTATTTAAAAACAATTGTAATCGTGGGAAGAAATAGAAAGAAAAAACCACTTCTGGAAAATGTAGTAATAGAGAAGTTAGCAGCCGAAGGAAAGGCTATTGGTAGAGTTGATGACAAAATTGTATTTGTGACCAACGTTATACCTGGCGATGTTGTTGATGTACAAGTCAACAAGAAGCGTAAAAGCTTTATGGAAGGCTATCCTGTTGCTTTTCACAAACATTCTCCGATGAAGATAAAAGCATTTTGTGAGCATTTTGGAGTTTGTGGTGGTTGCAAATGGCAAAATTTACCCTACGAAGAACAAATAAAATTTAAACAACAAGAGGTTATTGACAATTTGGAAAGAATTGGCAAGGTAGAACTAAATGGTATTCATGATATTTTGCCATCAGAAAAAACTGAATTCTACCGCAATAAATTGGAATATACTTTTTCGAACAAGCGCTACCTTACCAACGAGGAAATTGCTCTTGGCGAGGATATAAAAAGAACGCCTGCCCTTGGCTTTCACGTTCCAAAATTATTCGATAAAATTGTTGATATCAACAAATGTCATCTGCAACCGGAACCATCAAATGCTGTTCGTTTGGCAATTAAAGAATATGCTCTTGCTAATGATTTATCTTTTTTTGACATCAGAAATCATGAAGGTTTCCTACGAACATTGGTGATTCGAACCTCATCAACAGGTGATAACATGATTATTGTGGTTTTTTACCATGAGGATGTTGAAAAGCGAGAAGGATTACTAAAGCATCTTGCAGAGAAATTTCCGGAAATCACTTCATTGATGTATATCATTAATGAAAAAGCCAACGATTCAATTACCGATCAGGAAGCGATCTTGTATAAAGGTGTAGATCATATTTTTGAGCAAATGGAAGATTTGCGTTTTAAGATTGGTCCAAAATCGTTCTACCAAACCAACTCTGAGCAAGCATATAATTTGTATTGCAAAACCCGCGATTTTGCAGAGCTTACTGGTGACGAGATCGTTTACGATCTATATACCGGAACTGGAACCATTGCCAATTTTATAGCGAAACAAGCTAAAAAAGTAATTGGAATTGAATACGTTCCCGAAGCCATTGCTGATGCTAAGGTTAATTCTGAAATTAACGGAATCAGCAATACTGAGTTTTTCGCCGGGGATATGAAAAATGTTCTTACAAAAGAATTTATTGAACTTCACGGTCAACCAGACACTATTATTGTTGATCCGCCAAGAGCAGGAATGCACACCGATGTGGTGGAAACCATTCTGCACGCAGCTCCAAAACGTATTGTGTATGTAAGCTGTAACTCGGCTACTCAGGCAAGAGATCTTGCTTTGATGGATGCGGCATATAAAGTTACCAAAGTACAGGCTGTTGACATGTTTCCTCACACTCATCATGTGGAGAATATTGTGCAGTTGGAGAAAAGATAACAACACTTATCCCCTTTCGGGATATCAAAACAACAAGCCCCGAACCTTTTGGTTTGGGGCTTTTGTTATTTAAATTGGGTTTTGAAATTAAATTGGTATGAAAAACAAACACCCGATATAATCATATGGATTAATAAACCAAAGTTTGCATTGATCTTGGTAATATCTCCAACTCAACAACACCAGATTCTACATCTAATTTGTAGGTTATTTTTAAATCACTTTTATTCATTACAACAGTTACCATTTTTCCATCTAAATTCAAAAAAGATGTGCTTAGCAAATTGCTTCGACTGGAAACTGTGCTAATTCTTTTAGCTCCGGGTTTGATAAATTTAGAGAAATGACCGATGTAATAATACGAAGGTGTATAGATTAACTCCCCGGTTTTGGTGTTGCCATGAACAGGTGCAAAACAGAAATTCCCAACATGATTTGGCCCTCCGTTTTCATCCAATAAAATGTTCCAATCAGTCCAACCTACAGTTCCGTTATTAAAATCATTAATCATCGACTCTCCATATCTTTCGGCATTTGGCCAATACTGATATTTATCAGAATCAAAAGCCTCGTTACATCCTTCTGTAAAAAGAAGTTTCTTATCAGGATAGGCTTCTTGTACTTTTGCTACATTTTCGAATTTAGGATCGCCACCTGTCCATGTTTCGTACCAATGAAAACCAGTTCCCCATGCATATTTTGCAGCTTCTTTATCGTCAAAAATAGTATTTGCCCTATGGTTAATAAGGTCTCGGTTATGATCCCAAACCACAATGTTTTTATCTCCCAAACCTTGTTTCTCCAATGTTGGCCCCAGGTAATTTTTCAAGAAATCGCGTTCTTCTTCGGCTGTATATATGCACGATTCCCATGTTTGTGTTGCCATGGGCTCGTTTTGAATGGTAACTCCCCAAATTGGTATTCCTTCTTTTTCATATTCCTTTATAAATTTCGCATAATAATTAGCCCAGGACTGATAGTATTGTGGAAGTAAACTACCTCCTTTTAACATGTCTTTTTTCCCTTTCATAAAAGCTGGCGGACTCCAGGGGCTGGCATAGGTTAAAAGACTTCCTCCTGCTCCCTCTATTGCTCTTTTGATCATCGGTATTCGATACTTCTCATCGTGTTCAATAGAAAATGTGTTGAGCTCTTTATCACCTTCCTCTACATAGGTATAGCTTCCATTGCTAAAATCGCAGCTATGAATTGTCGTACGTAATAAGGAGTAATCTATTCCTTCTTTTCCAAAATAAGCCTTTACTAATTCGTCTTGCTTTTCTGTTGGTAACTTTGCAAAAACCTCTGCCGAAGCATCTGTAATTGCAGCACCTATTCCTAAAAATGTTTGAAACTCAACATTCGGATTAACAAAAATAGAGACTTCCGATTCTGTTGGCTGAGAAGCTTTTCCAAACTTATACTGACCTGTTTTTGTCAAGTGTAAATCGGTATCTTTCGCTGTTGAAAAAACAGTAAGCATTCGATCTGCTGTTGAAAATTCAGGAATACTATTATTTTGATTTGACTTTGGCTGTGAACATGCCAAACTTACTATTGCCAGAATTGGCGTTAAAAATTTAAACTTCATATTGAATTGTTATTTTGGGGTTTTACCAGATATATGTGCCAACAGAACCTGCTGCCAAGGATGTCGTAATAATTTCTTCGCCAAGCTTAATATTAAATGTCTTTTTAGAATCGGAACTATTAAGAACGATAATAACGAATGAGCCTTCAGGTGTTTCAAATGCCACATTAGGAAGGTCTGTCTGCTTATTGGATTCAATTCGATATGAACCTGGTCTTACAAATTTCGATGCATGAGCAATAATGTAATAAGCAGGATTCCGAATCACAGCATCTCCATCAATTGTAAGAGCTCCCAGACACTGAGTACAACCTCCATCGGTATGAGGCTCAAGATCTGAATTAGCGGCTAAATTCCATTCTAAAACTACTTTACACCAATTACGGGTTGCTCCAATAATCAGTTCACTTGTATGCCATTTTAAATTTTCAGAGAAATTCCCCGGAGCTCCAATCCATTGCTCAGTAAAATATAAATTTTTATCGGGATGAGCGTTGTGAACCATGCTCAGATTATCGATATCGCCACCATAAAGATGAAAGGCAGAGCCATCTACATACTTTTTTGTTTCCGGATCGTTCAGGATTGAAATGGGATAATCTGTGCGATCGGCATTGTGATCGTAAATGATAATTTTTGTGCTAATTCCTGCATTTTCAAAGGCTGGGCCCAAACTACTTTTCACAAAAGCAGATTGTTCTTCGGCAGGCATATACAAACTAGGGCTGTTTCCCGGATGAAGAGGTTCGTTTTGTACTGTAATGGCATCAATAGTGATCCCTTCTTTTTGCATCTCCTGAATGTATTTTACAAAGTATTTTCCGTAAGCTTCATAATATTCAGGCTTTAGGCTTCCCCCTTTTGAGGCTCCATTGGTTTTCATCCAAACTGGTGAAGACCATGGCGATGCCATTATTTTCACATCAGGATTTATGGCTAAAATTTCTTTTAAAATTGGAATCAGATGTTTTCGATCCTGATCTAAAGAGAATTTCTCCATGTTCACATCTGTTTCACCAGCAGGAAGATCGTTATATGAAAATACCTCTCCGTCGAGATCGGAAGCTCCCAGACTTACTCTAAGGTAACTAATGCCGATATTCTCGTTGTTGTAATCAAAAAGCTCTGTTAATAATGCTTTGCGTTTTGATGCTGACATATTGAGCAAATGCAAAGCACTTCCTCCTGTAAGCGAAAACCCGAAACCATCCATTTCCTGATAGATTGTTTCAGCATCCAATTCGATGGTAGGCAAACTTTCGTCTGTTGCTTTGCTGATGTTATTGTCCTGCTTTTTAAAGAGTACTGATTCATTGGCAGTGCTAAGATAAAAGGAAACATCAACTGTTGATGTTACCGGAGGTGCTACTGTATTATCCTGACTGCTGCCTGAGCATCTTAATCCAAGAAAACTACAAATTACGATAACAATTACTCCAATACTTATTTTTTTTCTTCTTAAAATCATAATATTCTCATATTAAAGCCAGACAGATAACTCTGCCTGGCATTTTTAACTTTATTAATTACTGACTTACAAACTCATAATTACCTGTTTGATAATCGTTACTGATGGTAATGCTAAGCTGGTAAGTTCCATCAGCAGAAATATTGGTGAAATTTTCTCCGCCTTTGTTCGTCATCGTACCGCTCATTGCTGTTGGATCATCAGCTCCAAACTCAACATCCCATGGCGAATTAATTTTCATTTCGTAAGAAGAAACCAAGTCTGTTGTAAGTGTAAAAGTGTATGGATGCACGTAAGTCAGTTCAAATTCATCACGACTATCCCAATCACTCCAGTGAAATAATTTAAGATTATAATAACTCCATGTCAACTGCGAAGCACTAAAGTCTAAAGTCAGCAAATAAGCCTGATCTGTTTCAACTGCTAGGCTAACAGCATCCTCACTAAGTTTGGATGAACCTGCAACTTTATCGCCTCCCAAAACATCAGTTGCTCCAATGCTGCTATCAAGGGCATAGCTCGTTCCCAAACCATCTTCGGCAGAATTTAAAGTATAACTTACTCCGTTTTGCAAGGCCAGATAAACAACAGAACTAAAAGTATCTCCATCTTTTGCAAACTCATGAATCATTGTTCCATCGGCTAACAAAAACAAGCTTTCGGGTGTTGAAACAGGCTCCTCAGCATTCGGATCTTTCTCAATTGTATAGGAATATGCACTTGCCGACAAGTCAAGAGTAAAGATGAATGTTCCTGTTTTTTCAGATGGAATATCTTCAAGCTGAAGTCCCTGGTCTGCTGCCTGCGATTCCATAACAACAGAGTTAGTTGTTCCTGCAACACGTTTCATCAGGTAGCTCCAATCACCATTTGCTCTAAAAATAAAACCACCTTTAGCAATCAAATCGATGTTTGCTTTCCAAATACCTCCACCCTGATATGCAAGGGCTTCATCGCCATCCCAACCGCCATTAACAGGAGTTCCTACAACGCTCCACTTCTCAATTTTCAGAAGCGAACAGGTATTATCATCAAGATCAACTGAAATTCGATACGCTCCATCTTCTGTGGCTTTTATGGCTGCGCCTGATTTTACCAAAGTTCCGTCAGTACCTCCATATTGATGTGCCGGCAAAGTTTGCCTACTATAAAATTTATAGGTTTTATCTGCCGAAAGGCTTGTGTACACCTCGTATTTATTAGAAGGGTTTCCTTCTGTATCATTCAATCGCTTTAAGGGAATGGATTGTGAAAGTTCAGATCCATTTTCTATAGCATCGCCCGAAATAAACAATTGATCGGGGATTATTTCAGTAGCAAAGCGAGTTATTGTTATGTCGCCTGAAGCATATGAACTTTTGCTAAGACTACTTGCTACAACAGCCCAGCTTACATTAACCGATGTGTTGGCAGGATAACCTGCAAGTGATAAAGCTTCATCTAACTCATCGTGTTTTATACTTAGCGAAAGATCTTTTCCGCTATTTCCTGAATTAACAATCAAAATAGGAGTATCAAAATTCTCCGATCCTAAAGTATCAATTACAACAGAATAGGATACTCCGTAACCAGCAGTTGAGGAAGCTGACTCCCAATTGAATGTAATTGTTTCAGATGGTGATAATTCATCCATCACAACTGATAAATTGTTGGCTGGTGATACCACGGATGGCTTGGTAAGCTCCCAGTTCCCTTCTGCTGCCAGATTATCTTCTTCGGTGCACGCGCCCCCACCAAAAAGAAGTATTATTGCAAAAATTAGATTTATATGTGATTTTTTCATGTGTCTATTTTTTATAATGGATTTTGCACTAATTCAGGATTTCGATCCAATTCATTTTGTGGTACAGGCAATAATATTTTTGCCTCAGTCATGTTATAATCTACAGCATTACCAGTTCTAAGGTCGATCTCACTTAGATTGTTCATGGTAGAAACGGCAAGCCCGAAACGAACCAAATCATCCCAGCGCTGTGCTTCTTGTGCCAGTTCCAGTCGGCGCTCGTTCAATATTGCTGTTCTCAATACTTCTTTTGAACTTTTCTTTTCTGCCGATAAAGCTGGTAAATTTACACGGGCACGAATTTTATCCACTTCAACAACAGCATCAGCTAACTTTCCTGTTTCATTCAGAGCCTCGGCCTTTAGCAAAACAATATCGCCATAGCGTAAAATATATTGGCGGTCGGAACTAGCCCAACCACTTGCATTTTTCCATTTGTATCCGAAAGGTATTTCACTGCCAATAGCATTTCCCCAATATTCATCAACCCATTGCACACTTTCGAATAGAACGGAAGCATTTTTCCGAAGCTCATCGCCTTCGGCATCAAAAGCATTGATTAAGTCTTGTGAAGGGGTTACAAATTTTCTCCAGGAATCACCACTAATTGATGGTGGCAGCAACATTTGAGGTCCCCAATTCCCTTCATCACCTCCTGAATATTGAATTTCAAGAATGGATTCATCATTGTTGTAATGATTGCCATCAAACAAATAGTTGTAATCAATTAATTGGTAGTTAGCATCACTGCTTTCAACTTCAGCAATGTATTTCAATGCTTTTGCGTAATCGGGAGTAGGTTTTTGTGCACAGGCTTTAGCTGCCAAAGCATTTGCGGCTCCGCTAGTTGCTCTTGCCTTGTTCACGCTTGCATCCTTACCATATGTGTCGGGAAGCAGACTTACCGCCATATCCAAATCTTTTAAAATTTGCTCATACACTTGCTCTGCTGTTGATCGGGGAACTCTTACTACGGCAGGATCGGCCGATTTAACAGCTTCCAACACCAAAGGAACTCCGCCCCATAATTTTACAAGGTTGAAATAATGATTGGCTCTTAAGAAATAAGCTTCGCCAATAATTTGGCTTTTACGTTCCTCGGTTAATTTAGGGTCTGTAACGCCCTCTACTTTCTCAAGAACGGTATTTGCTTTTGCAATGGCATTGTAAATAGTAGACCAACTACCAAATACTTTAGAATTGGTAGGCGATATGGTCAATAAATCGATGGAGAAAATTTCAGGGTTATCACCTCCGGCATAATGGTTGTCTGATCTTACATCCTGAAACAAAATATTGTCCCATACATAATAATCGGATGACTGAAATGACTCATACACTCCTGTAAGTGCAGCTTCAATCTGACTGGCATTATTATAAGCATTGTCGCTGGTTTCTTCTGAAATAGGTTTAAGATCCAAATAACTGTCACAGGAAACGGCAGACAAGGCCACTAATAATCCAAGTATATGTGTTTTAAATTTTATAATCATCATGTCTTCTATTTATTAAAATGTAACATTCATACCGAAAATAATATTTCTGGTCTGAGGGTAAGTACCGTAATCAATACCTCTTGCCGTATTACTTCCTCCAAAAGTGTTCACTTCGGGATCGAAACCAGAATAGTTGGTAAAGGTGAACAGGTTTTCTCCTGTGGCATAAACTTTTACTCCTTGTAGTTTCACTCTGGAAAGCAACGATTTTGGAAGTTTATAACTTAAGCTTAGCGTTTTTACTCTTAGGTATGATCCATCTTCAATAAATCGGGTTGAAATTCGGGAATTGTCTGTATTCCCCCAACTTGCTTTAGGAATATCAGTCTGATCTCCGGCTTGTCTCCATCTTCTTAAAACATCGGTTGATTGATTTTTCGGATCGGTCATGCCTTCGGAATCGATTCTTGTTGCATTTAGCATATCATTCCCCTGAGATCCTTCCAGAAAAATCAGCAAACTAAACCCTTTGTATGAGAGTGTATTTGTGAATCCAAATAAAAAATCAGGGTTGGCATCACCAATAACTACACGGTCATCGGCTGTTGGCGAAAAAGTACCCTCTCCGTTTTGGTCAACGTAATAGGCATTCCCTGTTGCCGGATCTACTCCTCCATACACATATCCAAATAATGTTCCCAATGGAAGTCCTTCTTTAATTAAACTGGCTTCGCCTCTTCCGGCAATTCCACCAGCAAAAAGTTCCTGTCTAACTAAATTTTTCACTTTATTTCTATTGAATGAAATATTAAAGTCGGTTGACCACACAAACTCTTTGTCAATGTTTACAGTACTTAAACTAAATTCCAAGCCTTTGTTTTCTAATTCGCCTATGTTTTGCACGGCATTGTCGAAACCGGTACTCTTTGGAAGAGGTGCATTTAACAACAAATCTTTGGTTCTTTTATGGTAGGCATCGGCGGTAAATCTTATCCGCCCGTTGTATAATACTAAATCAACACCAATATTGGTTTGTTCCGATTCCTCCCATTTCAACGAACGGTTTTCGATGGAAGCAGGATAAGATCCAGGCATGGTAACACCTCCAATTGGATAGTTGGCTCCACTGCCTACTCGTCCTAAATATGCATAATTGTCAATCTGATCATTACCAACAATACCCCAACCTGCTCTTAATTTCAGGTCATTAAGAATCTCTACTCCATCTAAAAAAGACTCTTCTGAAAGTCTCCATCCGGCAGAAAAAGAAGGGAAATATCCCCATCTGTTATCCGGACCAAAAATACTTGAACCATCGGCTCTAAAATTGGCGGTAAGCAAATATTTATCCGAAAAGGAATAATTTATTCTACTGATAAAAGAGGTGTTTGTTTTTTCAGATTTATTTGCTGTGGCAGAAATAAGCTCAGAACCTCCATTTACCGTTTTAATGCCATCGCTGGCAAAATTGCGTCGTTCAATAGAATTGCTTTCCCACAAGAATTTTTGAGATACAAAACCTGCCAGGGCTTTAATTGCATGATTCTTAATTTTCTTGCTGTAGTTTAGCGTATTTTCGAAAATATAATAACTGGTTTTACTGGTATTGTTTATTCCTTGTCCTTTTAAAGCTCTTCCATAACTGGTTCTGTAAGGATCTAAGAAATAATCGTAAATATCATTGCTGTAATCTATTCCCAGGTTACTTTTAAATTTTAAATTTTTAAGAATAGTAAGCTTCACATACAAATTTCCTAACAGACGCTCACTGTTGTATTCTCTGTCTGATCCATCGGTACTTGAAATTGGATTTTCCCAATTTTGAAATGGGTTGCTTGTAAACGAACCATCTTCATTATAAATACCAATTATGGAAGGCGTGTTTAAAGCTCCTGTTAAAACACCACCTGAATTAACACTGCTGTTGTCGTTTACATCTACATCAGAATATTTGGTATAGGCTATTCTGGTTCCCATACTTAACCATTCGTTCACTTGTTGGTCGAGGTTAATTTTAAAGTTTGCACGATCCATTTCAGAACTCCTTACAGCACCTTCCTGCTTTACCCAGCCACCGGATACATAGTAACTTGTATTGTTGCTTTTCCCGCCAAGGGAAATTTGATAGTTCTGAGAAACACCATTTTGGAATATTTCTTTTTGCCAATCGGTATTTTTATTGTATTTATTCCAATCGGTATTTTGTCCCATTTCGGTCATCAAATCTCGGTATTGCTCACCATTTAACACGGGAAGTGTATTCCATACCTGAGAAAATCCCACATACATATCGAAATTCAAGACGGGTTTTGCCGATGTCCCTCTTTTGGTGGTAATAATAACAACACCATTTGCTCCCTGTGCTCCATAAATAGCTGCCGACGAAGCATCTTTTAAAATGGTAAGACTTTCTATATCCGCAGGGTTTATTGAACGGGTATCTGAGGTTGGTACACCATCTACGACATAAAGTGGCTCGCTGCCTGCATTAATTGAGTTGGTTCCACGAATTCTCAGACTTAGTCCTTGTGATGGTTTTCCAGAACTAGACAACACCTGAACTCCGGCTGCTTTACCTTGAATAAGTGCTCCCATCTGATTGTTAGGACGCGCTTCCAAATCATCGGCATTTACAAGGGCTACCGAACCAGTTATATCTTTCTTTTGCTGAGTTCCGTAGCCAATCACAACAACCTCATCAATACCTATAACATTGTCATTTAAAATTACATCGATTGCGGTACGTCCGTTAATGACTTGCTCCTGAGGTTTCATCCCAATAAAAGTGAACACAAGAACTCCGTCAGAAGGAATCTCGCCATTTAGAATGTATCCTCCGGTAATATCTGTTGTGGTTCCTAATGTAGATCCTTTTAAAACGATTGAGACACCTGGTATAGAAACATTACTTTTATCGGTAACTACACCATGAACAGAAACTTGTTGCGAAAATGCATTTAAAGAAACAAACAAAGCCAGGAAAACGCCCAACATTGCCTTCTTTAGGTTTACAAATTCATAAATTAATTTTGCTTTGTACATAGATCAAGATTTTAAATTAGTTTGATTTCACATAGAATTGAGTGCAGCAGACTGCTAAATTATTTCGAATAGAATTTCTCATTTCAATGTCTAATATATTGCTCCTGTTCCGGAGATTCAATATGGCATAGACAAAAAGTGGAAGCAGTAAAGTCAACACCAACGCTAAATGCTAGAGTTCAGTTGCTTAGAAAACAAAACCAATTAAAATAAGTGGATGCATGAGCAATATACAAACACCTCTAATCAACAATATATTGCGATTTTGTGATTTTTCCAGAAACCAATACAGATTTAATAATGGGGCAATTGAGAAGTTGTTTATTATGGCTTTTTATTCTTAAACCTCAATTTTCAGGCTATAAATACCCCAATCTCTTTTATAAATGGTATAAGAGGAGGCTGTCTGGGCTTCCGTATTTAAAATATTTTCATTGCTATTTTTGGTGCAGAGCACTTTACTATTTGTAGTACATGATTATTTTATTGAAAACACCGCCTCTTGAGCAAAAAATCTTAAGATTTTTTGCTCAAGCGGGGAGAAATATAGGAAATTACCCCGAGCTACAAATATTACGCAGCTCTGCTGCTTAATTTATTGCCGTATCAGTTTTTAATGCATTTTCCCTGAGGGTGCTGTGGGTGTTTATTGCAAGTAGTAATACTGATTGTTATTTCGTATAAACCATGAAATTGCGAGCAATCCTATAGTTCAACTCAATATATATCGATATTATACCTCAATAATTCCTGGACTATAAATAGCCCAGACTCTTTTGTAAATGGTATAAGAGACAAGACAAAGTGGATTTTTTCTTGATACTTGTGTTTTATTTCTTGACCCTTTTCAATTACAGAGAATTAACTTTCAATAAATGGTATAAGAGATTTAAACTTGTGACTTACGTCGAACTCAGGTTAGTAATTCTACTCACTAAACGTAAAGATTTTTTTTGAAGCACTCCGATCAGAAAACTCTGCAAAGACTCTGAAACAATTCGCCTCTTATTTTGAGAAGGAACCAATTTTTCCGATAAGGGTTTCGAAGTCTTCTCTGGCAACAGCAGATTTATTTTTTATTTTCACCCGGTAATTGTAAATGGTATTGACTGAATAACGTAGTAATTTTGCAATTTTCGAACTGTCTGTTATTCCCAAACGAATTAAAGCAAAAATTCGTAACTCGGTATTTAATACTTCATCCTGTTTAAGAACAATCCTTTCTTCTTCAAGCAACAAACTATTTAATTCTTTCACAAAATCAGGATAGATGTGTAAAAAAGTGTAATCGAAGTTAGCATAGAACTCTTTCAACTCAACCTCTAACAATTTCCCTGGCCTTGTTAACTCAAATAAATCAGAATATTTTTTAGATGAAACATGTTTACTCACAACTTTACGATAATTCTCTAATTTATCGATGTAATTGGAACATATGCTCAAAAAACTCCCAATATATTGTTCTTTTACATGATTGGTTTCCGAAAGCTCGCCATTCAAATCAACAAGTTTATTATTCGCATTTTGAAGATCTGAATTCAGGCTTTTTAATTGAACGTTAATGCTCTGAAGTTCATTTCTTGCCTGTGCAAGTTTTTTCATTTGTTTACTGATATACAAAAGTGTTAATGCCAAAACAAGGCTTAAAATACTAATCACAATTAAATAGGTACGAAGTCTTGATTTTTGTTGTTCGCTTTTAATCTGAAATGCCATATTAATTACCGGAAGAATGTTCGAGATTTCAACCAATCGTAGTTTTGAATTAAAAAAATCAGCATCTTCAAATGAAAAATTAATGTATCTGTTTGCTCGTTTTATGTCACCTTCTTTAAAAAGAATCATTGCCAGACTCGTTAAGGAGGCATTATCTTTTACAGAAGCTTTAATATCGGATATAGCTGAAAGGATCAAATATTTTTTTTCCAGTTTAGTGTTCCCCTCAATTCCGTAGGAAAGTGATCGCTGAAAAGTAACAATAGAATAAGTGCGATCTCCCAAATTGGTCATGGCTAAACGCGTTGAATTAATCTTGCGACATTCTTCTAATTTCCGGGTATCCCGCAGTTGTTTTTCAACAATCGAAAGATATAATTCGGAATTGGAATCCTGATACATTAAAAGGGAATCGTTATATGCTTTGTATAAATTAGCATATCGATTAACATGTTCTTTTATGCGTGAGTAAAAGCTTAATTCAGTATAAACCATCTCATAACAAGTGAAATACTCTGTCACCAAATCTTCAGAAAGCTTACTTTTATCGAGCTTTTCCAAAACATCAACAGATTCTTTGTATCTGCCTGAAGATGCAAGAATTCGTGACAAATGTAATCTGGTTTGGTTTAGGAATTCATCATTCTTCAAATCCACAGCAAGCCTGATGTTTACATCTACGTAATGTACCAAAGAATCGAACTTATAAGGCTCGTACTCTATCACCAGTTTATTCTGAAGCAGATATTTTTGCCCGAAAGAAATTCCGGGTTCTCTGAGAAAAGCCTTCAATTCCTGCAAACGACTTTCTTTTTGCTGATCAAATTGGGCTCGCGTTGCCATCGTTTTATCCAATTCCGAAAGCAAGGAGTCGATTTCATTAATTCCGTATGTGAATAAAAAAGTAAATAAAAGTAAAGATAAGAGAGTCAATTTCTTAATAAATACAGTCATAAGTTAGGAATAAAAGAAGTTAACAGTCAATAAAGATTTTAAAACCCACAAGCGAAGTTTAAGCTCTGTATTTTAACAACAGAAATACTGTGCAGACTTATTATACCATTTACAATCGGTTTACAAGTTAGCAAGATTTTACATATCTGAAAGAATGACGCTTTAAGGCAAACAAAGCTTCAATCATCATTTTTCCCAGTCTTAATTTCGCACTTTAAATACGAATTAAGGGTTGAATCCCACTTGGAGCTCTTTTTTTTAAATACTCATTTACCATGAGTTACACTCACGGTTATTTTTATTAAATGCCTTCGGAATAAGTTTGTTTGTAAGACAAAAACTATAATAAACAGCCAAAATGATGGGCAGATTTATATCCCGATAAAAATTGTAAGGTTTAAAACACAATAGATCGTTAGACATGAGATACTAGATTGATTTACAATACACTTACCCATAGACATCTACAGCAATGCACCCATAAAGCAAACCACTCTAAAAATCAGGAATTCACAAAACCTTAACGGACTATTGAAACATGAAGGATGTTCTTAACAAAAAACATTCTTTCGTTTTTCATTATCTATTCATAGATAAAAACTAAGTCATTATCAATAATAATAAAGGCTATTGATGGTTCAGGCAATTATAAGTAATTTTAGATTCAATCATAAAACAAGACTCTATGCTAATTGTTATATCGCCCGCAAAAACACTGGATTTTGAGACTCCGGGACACTCTACCATATACTCCGAAGCTGAATTTTTAAAAGAATCTAACTTACTAATAAAAGAACTTCGTAAACTTAAGGTTGATGAGATTGCCGATTTTATGGGTATAAGCCCAAAACTTGCACTGCTCAATTTTGAGAGATTTTTCCAATGGCAGCTTCCGTTTACTAATGAAAACGCAAAACAAGCTTTACTGGCCTTTAAAGGTGATGTTTTTACAGGGATTGATGCTGCCTCTTTTTCAGATGAAGATTTTAAAAGATCACAAACCGATCTGCGAATTTTGTCTGGACTTTATGGTGTTTTAAATCCTATGGATTTGATTCAAGCCTACCGGTTGGAAATGGGAAAAAAGCTAAAAACCCGTAAGGGAGATAATTTATATCAGTTTTGGGATGGTAAAATTACCAATTCAATTAATCAAAGTCTGAACGAAAACAATCATAAGGAATTAATCAACTTAGCATCTAACGAATATTTTAAATCGATCAACAAAAAGAAAGTAAAAGCAGAAATTGTAACTCCTACTTTTAAGGATTTGAAAAATGGGGAATACAAAATGATTAGCTTTTATGCTAAAAAAGCAAGAGGATTAATGACCCGATTCATTATTCAGAACAAAATTACCGATCCGAATGATCTGAAAGCTTTCGATTTGAATGGATACATGTACAATCCTGCCCTTTCAAAAGAGTTAGAGCCTGTTTTTACCCGAGATCATTAGGGAAATCAGTAATCCTAAATCTACTAATAACTGAGCCCTAAAATTAATTCTTTTGAAGTCCTCATCGTTAAAAAAAGTTGCACTGTAACCTAGTGTCAAGTCTAGTATAATGTTTCGGGTAATTTGCTGACCCGACAGAGTCGAAAACCTGTTGGAGTTAACTCTGTCAGGAGCTTTGCACTCTGACAGGTTACCAATTCTTATACTTGACTCGACAGCAGCTATATTTTACTTTTCTGCCTTAAACAAGACCAAAACATTTCAACTTCATCACCCCAACTCACTAATTAAATGAGGATAAATAACCACCCCGTCTTGTTTCTATAAAAAATAGAAACAATCCACCCCTCCATAAAAAAGAGGGGAAAAGCTGAATTGGAGATAAAGACCTGCCCGATATACAACGAACAAGCCTTTTTAATAACGTCAGTTCGATTTAATAAATGGTTAAGAGTCAGGTCTTCTGCATTTAAAATATTTTCATTGTTATTTTGGTGCAGAGCACTTTACTATTTGTAGTACATGATTATTTTATTGAAAACACCGCCGCTTGAGCAAAAAATCTTAAGATTTTTTGCT
>JAESUW010000052.1 GCA_016760525.1 Labilibaculum sp. | reverse complement strand
ATGCCTTGCTGACAGAAGTAGTTACCAATGGCACATCCCAGATAAGTTTTGCCACATCCTGTCGCGCCAGTAAAAAGCTTATTAATAATCACATTCACTCTATCTACGCTAATTGCGCAGGAAAAAGAAGCTCCTATTGATATTAATAAAATAGCCTATAAAGGATATGAAAAGTTAAATCAGAAATATATTTCATTAATTGGCTCAAAAATTCTAAAAGAACAACTTATTGCTCTTAATGGAGATACTATAAAACAAGACATGTTCAAAGGTAAAGTTACCGTATTAAACTTTTTTGGAATTCCTTGCAGAGGATGTGTATTAGAAATCCCTTACCTCGTTAAATTGAAAAAACATTTGAAAAATAAAAATGTTCAAATAATAGGCTTAACAGATATTTCTTCATTCGACCTTGTTACTTATAATGCTAGTAAAAAAATTGGACCTAATGCACCTCAAGATATTATGCCACAATTACCAGCTTTTAACTACCCAGTATACAATATTACAAGGGATCAAATGATAAAATATTTTTATATTAATGGGTATCCATATACATTTATAATTGATAAAAATGGAATAGTTCGATTTACTGATGCAGGTTTCCCAAAAGAAAAAGAAGGTAAAGAAATAAAATACAATAAATTCATTAATGAAATTGAAAAACTTTTATAAGCATAAATGATAATACTCAAACAAAAAAAGACGCAAATGCGTCTTTTTTTATATCATTGAATTGGGTTTACCTTTTCAAACACTACAGCTACAACCTCGGTGCTCTGCACCTAATTAATTCTTGTAATCATTATTCTACAAATACCAGGGTGCTCTGCACCTCAACTTAAATACTGATCACTGTTAACTGATCACTGCAAACTGTATTTATTTTCTTGGTCTTATTTGATTGAAAGCAATGTTTAAAGTTTTTTGGAAATAACGAAGGTTTTTAAGCTCCTTACTATTTACCAACGACAGCGAAACACCTTCTTTACCTGCACGGGCAGTTCGTCCGCTACGATGTGTATAATACTCCTCTTTATCGGGCAATTCGTAGTGCACCACAAAGGCAAGATCTACAATATCGATTCCCCGGGCTGCAACATCAGTAGCCACCAAAATTCGCAGACTTTCGTTTTTAAAAGCACGCATAACTTTATCGCGTTCGATTTGTTTTAAATCGCCATGAATGGCATCGGTTTGAATATTTTTTGCAATTAGCTGCTTGGCTAACAATTGAGCCGAAACTTTGGTTTTACAAAACACCACTCCCCTATTTTTTTGCTCCGATTTTAAAAATTGAACCAGAATGTTTAATTTTTCATTGTCCTCGCAGATCAGGAACTGATGCTGAATATTTTTATTCACCACATTTCTGCCACTCACCTCAATTTTGTAAGCACTTGGCGAAAAGTGTCTTTTTATTATCTGCATGATTGTTTGAGGCATGGTAGCCGAAAACAACCATCGGTTTTCTACACGCGACAGGTGAGTTAAAATCTCATCTAACTGCGATTTAAAACCCATGCTCATCATTTCATCGGCCTCATCTAAAATTACAGTCTTCACGTGGCTCAAATCAACCGCTTTTCTCTTCACCAAGTCAATTAATCGACCTGGAGTCGCAACAATAATATGAGTAGGACGACGCAAAGCACTAATTTGTTTCTCAATTTTCTCACCACCATAAACCGATTCTGTAAAAATCTTATCGGAATACTTGATAAACTTGAACAATTGCTTGGCAATTTGCTGTCCTAATTCGCGGGTTGGACAAAGAATCAAGCCTTGAACCTTATCCGAATTGGTATTGATTCTGTGCAACAAAGGTATTCCAAAGGCTGCTGTTTTACCAGTTCCTGTTTGGGCCTGACCAATTAAGTCGGTGTTAGCCTTAAGAAGTACCGATATTACTTCTGATTGTATTTGAGTAGGCTTGATAATATTAAGATCGTTCAATCCCTTAATAATATTTTTATTTACGCCTAATTCCTTAAAATTTTCCACAACAAATAATTTAAATAGTCCGCAAAGATAGCTTAATCAATTCAGAATTAAGACTGATGACTAAAAATACTGGAACCACTCACAAAATCATCTGGCTAAAGCCAAAAACAAAGCATAAGAAAGACATAAACTAAGCAGATAATCAATAATCATCTTTTGTCCCCAGCTTTAGCTAAGGCAAACAAAAAAACAATAATTATCATCCTAAACAAAGTGAAGGATCCCTACTAACAAACAGATCCGTCGGTTCCTCACGATGATAACCTAAAGCCAAAGACCGAGCATGAAAAACGGTATAAGTAACGGATAATATTTTGTCTCCTTCTACTGTCTTAAAAATTTTGTTTGTACTTGATATCTTGATTGGTGACAAAATACCAACGCACCCTTTCGCCTGTCGGCACTTTCCCTTTAAAGGGAAAAATTCAATGAGAAAATACACGCAAAAGTGGAATGAGTGAATTCTCCTTTTTTAAGCGGAGATCTTCTAAAAACAGAAGGGTGATTCAATTAATCAATCCAATACATCTCATCCAAAAACCACCATCTCAGGATGTCAGTTTATTTCATCTTAAAATAATTCCCGATCTTCTTCATTTTGAATATTCATTGCATGTACTAATGTCCATTTGAATGGAAACATTTTACTCATTGTATACAATATTGTAAGCCATGGTAAAAACCAAATTATATTTTGAGTCAGCGAAAAGGCAAGTAAAGATACTAAACCTGTTAATGCACCAAATAAAATCTTAACAGTATATACTTTTTTGAAATACTTTAATTTTTCTTCCAAACTCTCAAACAATCCCACATATTCCAATTTCTTTTTATACATCATCTCCGATAGAACTATTTCCACAATAATCAACGAAAAGCCCAATAGATTCTTCCATATCGGAATGTTTAAATTTTCATGAATCTTCAGAATAGGATATTCACCACTAATAGCAAGAGTTCCCATAACAAGTTCCATTATAACTACAATAAAAAAAGCTGAAACCAGTCCAATTCTAGTCCACTGAACCAGTTGTTGTAAATTTTTCATAAAATAAATTAAGCAATTAATAATCGGTTTATTTTCTAGTAGGAAGGCAACAATCTTACTGAATAATCACTTTACTTAGAACAAAACAGATCAAAAATCTTTTTTATTTAAACTTATTTAACACACAAACGATTCCAATTCATTTATAATGGCAATTGGAACTTTTTTTCCGACAGAATAAGTTAAATAAACAATCAGAAATTTGTTTCTCCAATCAAAAATTTAATATATTTACTCCCGATAACGAATAAGATCCCCCTTAAAAAGGGTTTAATAGGGAATCACGTTAAAATCGTGAGCTGACGCGCAACTGTAATTCCAATAACAGTTTGTAACACTAAAGCCACTGTTCCAACAAAAGGAATGGGAAGGCGTTGCAAATGGAAAAGCCAGGAGACCTGTCTTATTTAATTAGATTGATGCTTTCGCGACATAAAGCTTAAAATCAGGACTCACTTACAAATTGAAACTTCCGTTTCAATTCTAATTCCTGTTTTTATTGATTGTCGTAAAGCATACAATTTCACATTAAAATTGTATTGTTATGCAAAAAATTATCAGAACTCCTCGCGCCACGGAGAATGAGCAAGATCCAAATACAGCATGTATTTCGGCTTTACACGCAATAATTTCGAAAAAACACTTCTTTTATCGTACCCAACGACATTATCATACACCTTATTGATTCCTGACTAGCCTCAGAATCAACATCTGAGCCGGTACTTTCATTTTCATCTCTATTATCCTGACTTCATATCCCGATAAATGGAAGTGCCGACTCATTCATTGTACAATTTATTTTTTCTCAAAAAGAACAATCTCTTTCTGAGATCTTCTCTTTTCAAACGCAAGAAACTCAACATGAATTTATTGGAACTACTCACAAAACCCGGAACAGCATCTACTATTATAATTATCTGCTTGGTAGCTGTTTTAGGTATCTTATTTGGGAAAATATCATTTTTCAAAATTAAATTAGGCATTGCCGGCATTCTGTTTTCGGGCCTGTTAATTGGTCACTTAGGTGCTGTTACCAATGCACATGTATTGCACTTTATCAAAGAATTTGGTTTAATTCTTTTTGTTTATTCAATTGGTTTAGAGGTTGGTCCACGTTTTATCTCTTCTCTAAAAAAGAATGGATTAAAAATAAATTTGCTCGCTGCGGGAATTGTATTTTCAGGTTTCCTTATTGCTGTTGCAATTAAATATATTTTCGATGTTCCCACTTCCGTGATTACCGGTATTATGTGTGGAGCAGTTACCAACACGCCAAGTTTAGGTGCCGCTCAACAAACCATTAGCGATGTTTTAGGCTCAAGTACAAATTCCGAAATTGCTGGTATGAGTTATGCCGTTGCCTACCCTTTCGGGATTTTTGGAATCATTATCAGCATGATATTACTTCGCGTAATTTTTAAAATTGATTTAAAAAAGGAAGAAGACCAATACAAAAAAGAAATTACCGGACTCAATGGAAAATTAATCGCCATTAATATTGAAATCACCAACCAAAATCTATACGGTAAAAACATTCAATTTCTAAAAGATACTTGTAATAAAGACTTTGTATTATCAAGAATTTATAGAAAAGCTGAATTTATGGCTGCCGACTTCGAAATAATTCTTGAGAAAGGAGATGTTCTTTATGGAGTATCGGTGGAATCAAATTTTGATAACATTAAGCTTAATCTAGGTAAAATAAACAGAACCAAAGAAGTTGAGGTTTCAGGTAAACTGGGAATGAAACAGGTAATAATCACCAATAAGAAATTCGCAGGAAAAAGCCTAAAACAAATCGGAATCTCTCGTCTATATCCTGTAAACATTACACGTATTTACAGAAATGGAAATGAACTCATGCCTAAAGAAGAAGATAGTATAGAATTTGGTGATACTGTTCGTATTGTAGGAGAAAAAGAAGCTTTAAATAAAGTTAGCTCTCTGCTTGGCAACTCGGTAAAAGACTTATCTCACCCTAATATTCTGCCAATTTTCATGGGTATTTTATTCGGAATTATTATTGGCCTGCTCCCTATAAACATACCAGGACTTCCTGCTCCGGCCAAACTAGGTTTAGCTGGCGGGCCACTGCTTATTGCACTTATACTAGGTCATAAAGGACGAATCGGTAAACTTGATTTTTACATGACTCCCAGTGCCAATTTATTCATTCGAGAATTAGGTATTGTACTCTTTCTTGCATGTGTCGGTATTTCATCAGGAAAATATTTTGTGCAAACCCTGTTAAACGAAGGATATATCTGGATGCTGTATGGTATGGCCATCACCTTTATTCCCCTCATTACATTTGCCGTAATTGCCCGAACTATGAAACTAAACTACCTCTCTATTTGTGGTCTCTTATCTGGTTCAATGACCGATCCGCCTGCTTTGGAATTTGCGAATTCAATTGCTCCGGTTCAAGCACAATCAACCGCTTACGCAACCGTATATCCTCTAGTCATGTTCTTACGGGTTTTGCTTGCGCAGATATTGGTATTGCTTTTTAGCTAAACCCAATCATAAAATTAAGCTCACCGAGCATTCATTCAATTTCACACAAAAAACAATGAAAGATAACAGAATACCATTCCAAAAATATGCCAGTAGAAAGGCACAGTTGGATGCACAATACAATTGGGAATACTTCTCAAAACAACACAAAAAAGGGAAACTAACTGCCAAAGAAAGAATTGAAATCCTGTTCGATGAAGGAAGCTTTGAAGAAATTGATGCTTTTGTAAAACCATCAGGAAATATTACAACAAACGTTTATGGGGATGGCGTAATTTGTGGACATGGTAAAATTAACGGACGCAAAGTATTTGCCTTTGCACAGGATTTCACTTTTATGGGAGGATCTCTAGGCTCAGTTCATGCCGAAAAAATTATGAAAGTGCAGGATAGGGCTTTAAGCATGGGACATCCTATCATCGGCCTGATAGATTCTGGAGGAGCAAGAATACAAGAAGGAGTAGCAAGTTTAGCCGGCTATGCAGGAATTTTCCATCGCAATGTAAAATCATCAGGTGTTATTCCTCAAATTTCGGTGATACTTGGTCCTGCCGCCGGCGGTGCCGTTTACTCACCTGCCCTTACCGATTTTATTTTTATGACCCGACAAACCTCCTACATGTTCGTAACCGGACCCGATGTGGTGAAAGAGGTTTTAAATGAAGAAATAAATTCTGAAGATTTAGGAGGTGCCGACATACATGCATCCAAGAGTGGTGTTGCTAATTTTATTTACGATGATGAGGAAAATACCATTCTGGGGGTTCGAAAACTACTACAGTATTTACCCTCCAACAATGTTGATTTTCCTCCTGTTCCCATACAAGAAGCAATTGCGCCCGATAATCCTCAAAAACTTGGTCTCTTAATTCCTGAAGAAGCCAACCTTCCTTATGATATGTTGGATATCATTAACAATCTAACGGACAAAAATAGTTTTTTCGAAATATCTGAAAACTTTGCGGGTAATATCATCACCGGATTAGCTCGCTTACAAAACAAAATTATCGGTATAGTTGCCAACCAACCTAAAGTTTTAGCTGGGGTACTAGACATCAATTCTGCAGAGAAAGCAGCTCGCTTTGTTCGTTTCTGCGATGCTTTTAACATTCCCTTGCTTGTATTGGAAGATGTTCCGGGATTTTTACCTGGCAGTAATCAAGAGCATTCTGGAATTATCCGCCGAGGAGCGAAATTACTTTACGCATTTAGCGAAGCCACTGTTCCTAAAATAACTGTAATTGTAAGAAAAGCATACGGAGGCGCCTATATCGTTATGAATAGTAAGAATATGGGAGGTGATTTTAATTTTGCCTGGCCAACTGCCGAAATTGCAGTTATGGGCCCCGAAGGTGCAGTAAAAATTCTTCACAGAAAAGAACTTGGACAATCGAAAAATGCAGATGAACTAAAAGCAAAATTGATTGCTGATTACAAGGAGAACATTGCAAACCCCTACATCGCCGACGAAAAAGGATATGTTGACGAAGTTATTGAACCAGCTAACACCCGCAAGAAATTAATTTCCGCTTTTGAGGCATTGGAAAATAAATACATGGAAAAAATTGCAAAGAAACATGGAAATATTCCTTTGTAAGCACAAATTGAACTGATATCTAAAAATATGATTAAATCGATATTGATAGCAAACCGTGGCGAAATTGCAATAAGAATTGCTCGTACAGCCACTAACATGGGTATTTTGGTATATTGCATTCAAACAAATCGTGAAGCAAATGCCCTGTATCTCGAATATGCCGATGAGATAATTACTCTTGAAGAAAATCCCAATGGTTCAATTTTCCTGAATGCCGAGGAACTCATTCGTCTGGCAAAACTTCATCAAATTGAAGCTATTCATCCAGGCTATGGTTTTCTTTCCGAATCGCCTTATTTGGCAAGCAGGTGTAAAGACGAAGAGATTCTATTCATTGGCCCAAGCGAAAAAGCAATTTATACAATGGGCAACAAAGGGATGGCTCGTAATATTGCCAAAAAAAGCGGCATACCAGTATTACCTGGCAGTACCACAAACATTACCAATTTCTACGATGCAAAAGCTTGGGTCGATCAAATTGGCTATCCGGTTATCATGAAAGCAGTGGCCGGAGGCGGTGGCAAAGGAATGCGCATTGTTCGTTCAGCTGATGAATTGGAATTAATGTACAAATTGGTTACAAACGAAGCCAAATCAGCTTTTAACGACGACTCTCTTTTAATTGAAAAGTATCTTGAAAATCCAAAACACATCGAAATACAGGTGCTGGCCGACCAGCATGGAAATGCCGTTCATCTATTTGAACGCGAATGTTCCATTCAGCGCAAACATCAGAAATTAATGGAAGAAGCTCCCTCTATTGCACTTTCCGATGATATGAGAGATAAAATGGGAGAAATGGCACTTTTTCTTTGTCGGAAAATAAATTATCACACGTTGGGAACGGTTGAGTTTTTATTGGATGAAAACAATAATTTCTATTTTCTGGAAATGAACACCAGAGTTCAAGTAGAACATCCCGTTACCGAAGCAATTACAGGAGTCGACCTAATTGAACAACAGATTAAAACAGCTGTTGGTGAAAAACTGGAACTTCAACAAAGTGATATTCAAAGAAAAGGCTGGGCAATTGAGTTGCGAATTAATGCCGAAGATGTACAAGCAGATTTTGCCCCTAATCCAGGAATTATTGATAAAATGGAATTTCCTGAATGTAGCTTCCTACGTGTTGATACTGGCTTTGAAAGTGGTAAATTAATTCCACAAAATTTCGACTCGATGATCTCCAAATTAATTGTTACGGGAGAAAACAGACAAGAAGCCATTGAACGAGCTATAGCAGTGATTGAGAACACAGTAATAAAAGGGGTTAAAACAACCATTCCATTTTTTAAACTGGTGCTCAATCATCCCGATTTCATCAATGGAACTTACAACACTTCTTTTATAACAGAAAAACTTAACAAACCTTTTTATCAGGAACAAGATGAAGAAAAAGCGGCTGCAATAATAGCGCTTCAAGCTTATCTAAACGAAAAACAAAAAATCGAAAGTAACTTGGCTCATAAAGAAGATTCTGCATGGGCTAGTAAAATGAGAAATAAACTTTTTTAGCCATGATTACACTCAAAAGAAACAAAAACTATGTGCTTTCGGGCGATCAATCTTACCACTTAAAAGCACAAAACTATCAGGTGCTTTCATCCAGATCGAAGAAAGAAAAATTTACAATTAAAGAAACTGAAAATGAATTTATCATTCAGTATAAAGACAAGAATTTTATCGGTGAAATTGCCGAATTAAAACAAAATAAATGCACAGTACTGATAAACGGAAACACCTATCATTTTACAATTGACACTGAAGCTTCTTTTCAAAGAAAAGAAAAACTGCATAAAAACAACTTCATTAAAACCAATTGCAATGTGCTTGCTCCTATGCCTGGTAAAATAACCGAAGTATTAACATCCGAAGGTTCTCCGATTGAAAAAGGAAATCCATTGATTTTGCTCGAAGCCATGAAAATGCAGAATCAAATACTGGCTGCCCAAGATGGAACAGTATCCAAAATATTGGTGAAAGATGGCGACAGTGTTATGTCCAATCAGGTACTAATAGAAATTGACTAGTTTTGGCGATTAGTTCTACCATTTTCGCTGATAAACGGGCTATAATAAAGTTGGAATATTTTGAGTCTGTTCAAGGCGAAAAAGTAAAAAACAGCCGGGTTACGGTGCATCTTTTTCAATACAGAACAAGCTCAAAAGAAACAACTTTAGGACTCAGTTATTAGCAAATTTGGTATTAAAATCCCCTGCTTAAAAGGATATTCCTTAAAAAGCAGGGGATAACTACATACTAAAAACATTTACATTTAACCAATCCAACTCATATTGCAATGCAGATCCTTATTGTATTCAATAATCTCCTCAATTTCCAGTTGAGAATAACCTGAATAATTCTCAAAACACGGATCCAACACTTTAGTTGGAGAAAAAGTTTGTAAAGTGTACTTATGATCACCTTTAAGCGCTTTGCACATTTTACGAATTTCTGATTTGGAATGACACTCACGAATAAGCGTTGTTCTAAACTCCACCTTAATTGATGAATTTTTAAGAATTGCAATCGACTTTTTCACATTCATCATTTGATTTTCAGTAAACTGACTACCAACCAGCACTTTATAAGCGGATAATTCTGGAACTGTTTTTATGTCCATTGCCACTGAGTCAATCAATTTCTGTTGCAAAAGCAATCTTAAAAATTTAGGATTGGTTCCATTTGTATCCAATTTCACACACAATCCTATTTTCTTCACTTTACGGATAAAGGGAATCAAATCAGATTGAATGCTAGGTTCCCCACCTGTAATCACAAGTGCATCAACAAATCCTTTAGCTTTTATCAAGTAATCAAAGACTATATTCTCATCAATTGTATCTCCCATTGGATGACATTTCGGAATCAATTCCCAATTGTGACAAAATTTGCACGCCATATTACAGCCTTGCGTAAAAATCACACATGATAATTTTCCAGGATAATCAATTAAACTATTCTTTATAAATCCAGAAATTTTCATTTTTATATCAATTGAAATGATAAAAATTAAATTAAGTAATCTCAAGTTCTTCTTTCTGAACAATTACTTTTTTATCAAATAATTTTCTCTCTTTAAACTCCTGACGTTTTCCATCATTCCACTGATGAATTGGACGCAAATATCCTACTATTCTCGAGAACACTTCGCATTCTGTTCGCTTACCCAAATTGGCACATTTGGGGCACAATTCATGCTCTCCGTAAATGTATCCATGTTCATGACAAATACTAAATGTAGGTGATAAAGTAATATACGGAAGATGATAATTACTGGTTATCTTTTGTAGTAGTAACTTAACAGCATCAATAGAAAGCTGTTTTTCTCCAATAAACGTATGAAATACAGTTCCTCCGGTGTATTGAGTCTGCAACTTATCCTGTAAGCTTAAAGCCTCAAACAAATCATCGGTATAACCAACTGGAAGCTGCGAGGAGTTGGTATAGTAAGGAGCCGCTCCTTTTTGATAACTTTCCTGATTCGCAACAATAATATCATCGTATGTTTTGGTATCAAGCAGAGCTAAGCGATAAGTTGTTCCTTCGGCTGGCGTGGCCTCCAAATTGTAAATATTCCCTGTTTCTTCCTGAAATTCTTGCAACTTCGCTTTCATAAAATCAAAAATACGATGAGCAAAAGCATTCCCTTCTTCTGAGACCAAATCACTTCCTATAAAATTCAAGCAACATTCATTCATTCCAATAATTCCAATTGTTGAAAAATGATTCTGCCAAAACTTACCATTCCTTTTCTTCAAATGACGCAGATAAAACTTAGAATAAGGAAACAAACCTTTCTCTGTTAAATTTTCAATCACTTTACGTTTGATTTCCAAGCTGTTTTTTCCCAATTCCATTAAATTACCCAAGCGCTTAAAAAATTCTGTTTCATTGCTTGATTCATATCCTAAACGAGGAAGATTTACTGTAACCACACCTACCGAGCCAGTTAAAGGATTAGCTCCAAATAAGCCTCCTCCTCTTCGTACCAATTCCCGTTTATCCAATCGCAACCGGCAACACATGCTTCGCACATCATCAGGCGATAAATCTGAATTTACAAAATTAGAAAAGTAAGGAATACCGTATTTGGCAGTAATTCTCCAAATATTTTCATATTCAGGTTTATTCCATTCAAAATCAGATGTAATATTATAAGTCGGTATTGGAAAAGAAAATACGCTTCCATTCGCATCCCCTTCTTCAATCACTTCTGCAAATACAGCATTAAAAATATCCATTTCCATCTGAAATTCACCATAAGTAACATCCTGAGCTTTACCACCAATAATCACGGGCTCATTCTTCATAAATGATGGAACATTTAAATCCATTGTTACATTGGTAAATGGTGTTTGAAAACCAACCCTAGTTGGAACATTTACATTGAACATGAATTCTTGCAAAGCTTGTTTTACCTGTTTTCTGTCCAGATGATCAAATCGAATAAAAGGAGCTAATAAAGTGTCAAAATTAGAAAAAGCCTGCGCTCCGGCGGCCTCTCCTTGCATGGTGTAAAAAAAGTTCACAACCTGTCCTAAAATAGTACGAAAATGCTTTGCAGGTTTACTCACTAATTTCCCGGATACTCCTTTAAAACCAGTGATAATCAAATCTTGCAAATCCCATCCTACACAGTAAACACTTAAAAATCCCAAATCGTGAATGTGCATTGCTCCTTTATTATGAGCATCGCCAATTTCCTGTGAATAAATCTTATTTAACCAGTATTGCGAACTAACAATTGTTGAGATGTGCTGATTTAATCCTTGCAACGAATAGGATGARTTWGCACTCTCCTTCACYCGCCAGTCTTKAAGATTCAAATAATCATCCACTAAATTMARATTWGARAAAAGCCCTTTGGTGTCACGAACAGACTCGTGTTGTTTCCGATAAAGAATAAATGCCTTRRCTACATCAAACAAATCATATCTAAAYAAAGTTCTTTCMACCAAATCCTGAATTTCYTCTACATTCGGAAYYCCTTTAAAATTRATATCTTTCTCAATCTGCTTCACACAAAATTCGATTAACTCRATACGYTCCTCTCCGACAGCMCGAAAAGCTTTTGYAATARCATCATTAATTTTATCAAGCTTGAAATCAACAACCTGACCATTTCTTTTCCGAATTTTAGATTCGGATACACTACCATTAATTTTCATTCTATTGTTTTTAATTTTGAAAAAAATGATAGCTTCTGAGGAAAATATAGAATAGGAAGATACATTAAACTATGCATCCTCATTCTCTGCCTTTCTCCCGAAAGCTACGAATAATCATTACAGGCAGGTCTTCTGGCTTGTCCTATTTTGGTTTGCCTTCCCATTTCAGTTGAGATAGAAACAGTGACTTTGTGAACCAAAAAAAATGGACTTACAGCTGCGGGGACAGCTCACGAATTAAACGTGATTCCCTATTATTCCTTTCGGAACCTATAAATCAAAACAATTTTACGAATAAATAACAAATCAAACAATTCTTGTTATTAACAGTAATCACCTAACTCTCTGAATGACTCATACTTTTTATGGTTCATAACTTTTCCTCGTCAATATTAGTTAACTAAACACAGAAGCTGTTAATCCTTTGTTAACACCCAAATCTTTTTATCTACTTTTAAATAAAATTGTGTAGTTTTGATTTTGAATAATGCACCCAATGTATGCGAATTAAGAAATTTGGACATATTATCATGATACTTCTTCTGCTGATCTCAACGGCAGGAGTGAGTATTAACAAGCATTATTCTGGTGGAGAACTCTTTTCTACTGCATTTTTTGTTGAAGCAGAAAGTTGTTGCGAAACGCCTTGCGGATGTTGCAAGGAGACTTCTGAATTTGTACAGGTAAAAGCCGATTATATTAGTTCGGTTTTCGATTTGCAAGATGCCGCTCAGTTGGATCTGTTGTTTTCGATTGTTCCTGTTTTAATTAATTTCCAAGTTCCGGTAAACTTTACAAACAATTTTATTGCGTGGGATACTTCCCCACCATTTCATCCTGATTTATGTATTCTCAATCAGGTTTTCAGATTATGATTTTTTGAATTTATGTGAGCGTTACGTTTAGTTATGTAGGCTCAATGTGTTTATTTTTTTGGTTTATCCAATAATAACACCTCACCCTGGCCCTCTCCTAAAGGAAAGGGAAAATCAATACAAAGAAGCTATACTATAAAGTTAAACGTCATGTTGAGCGAAGTCGAAACATCTGCTATTCAAAACAAAAGATTCTTCTACAAGCTCAGAATGACAACATTAGGAAACTTTTCAGACAAGCTCTTCTAATCGAGACACTACACCCCTTCGCCTTTAGGAGAAGGGGTTGGGGGATGAGGTTCAATTCAAAAAATCATGTTAAACAAGATTATCAAATTCTTTTTAGAGAATAAATTGATCACAACAATACTACTCGTTGTGCTCGTTACTTGGGGTGTTATTACATCACCCTTTCCCTGGGATGTTAGTTTTTTGCCAAAAAATCCGGTATCAGTTGATGCCATTCCGGATATTGGAGAAAATCAGCAAATTGTATTTACCAAATGGTCCGGCCGGTCTCC
This sequence comes from Labilibaculum sp., assembly GCA_016760525.1. Lineage (GTDB taxonomy): Bacteria > Bacteroidota > Bacteroidia > Bacteroidales > Marinifilaceae > Labilibaculum. Next base: position 16,804 of record JAESUW010000052.1, on the reverse strand, counting down.
TCAGGATATAGAAGATCAGATTACTTATCCATTAACTACATCCCTTTTAGGCATTCCCGGCGTAAAAACCATCCGTAGTTCTTCCATGTTTGGATTTTCGAGTATCTATGTCATTTTTAATGAAGATATTGAATTCTATTGGAGCAGATCAAGAATTCTGGAAAAATTAAGCTCCTTGCCACAAAACTTATTGCCCGATGATGTGCAACCAACTCTTGGGCCTGATGCAACAGCACTAGGGCAAATATTTTGGTACACATTGGAAGGAAGATCACCGGAAGGTGAAGTTACAGGAGGCTGGGATTTGCAGGAACTCCGGAGCATTCAGGATTTTCAGGTGAAATATGCATTAGCTGCTGCAAGTGGCGTATCCGAGGTTGCATCTATTGGTGGTTACGTGAAAGAATATCAGGTGGATGTAAATCCTACTGCTATGCAGGCACACGGAGTTAACCTGATGCAGATTATGAATGCGGTTAAAAAATCCAATTTGGATATTGGTGCCCGTACCATTGAAATCAATCAGGCAGAATATTTTGTGCGTGGCATAGGCTATGTGAAAAATCTCTCCGATCTGGAAGAGGCAGTTGTAAGTGTGAATGGCAACACTCCCGTTCGTATTCGCGATGTTGCCAACGTTCATTATGGCCCTTCCGACCGACGAGGTGCACTTGACAAAATGGGTGCCGATGTGGTTGGTGGTGTGGTGGTTGCCCGATATGGGGCCAATCCCTTAGAGGTGATCAATAATGTAAAAGAAAAAATTGCTGAGCTTTCGATCGGTCTTCCCGAAAAAGAATTGGCTGATGGAACCATTTCAAAGCTAACGGTTGTTCCATTTTATGACAGAACACAGCTAATCTACGAAACATTGGGAACTCTGGAAAGCGCCCTAACACTCGAAATAATCATCACCATTATCGTAATCATCATCATGGTAATGAACCTTCGGGCGAGTATTCTTATTTCTACTTTAATACCAATCGCGGTGCTCATGACCTTCATTGCCATGCGCTACTTTCATATAGATGCCAATATTGTAGCCCTTTCGGGGATAGCCATCGCCATAGGAACGATTGTTGATGTGGGCATTGTGCTCTCTGAAAATATAATCAGGCATTTAGATGACAATAAATCGAACAGGAACATTAAGGAGGTGATTTACGAAGCAACCATTGAGGTTGCTCCCGCGGTGATTACTGCTGTGCTAACAACCATCGTTAGCTTTATACCGGTATTTTCGATGGAAGCAGCAGAAGGAAAATTATTTCGACCACTGGCTTTCACCAAAACCTTTGTTCTTTTGTCTGCACTCTTTGTCGCGATTGTAATTCTGCCTGCCATGGCTCATTGGTTGTTTTCCATCCGAATCAAAAAAAGAAATTTCAAATTAGCATTGAATAGTATACTCCTGCTAACCGGAATCTATACCATTTTTGCATTCTCAGCATGGATTGGAATCACATTAATTTTATTAGCTGTCATAAATCTACTCGCACAATTTTATTTAGAACATGAAAAAAAGTTGTCTTGGGCAAATCTATTAGTTATAGCATTAGCCGTTTCCTTTCTACTTGCAAGAGAATGGTTGCCTTTGGGTGCGTCGAACTCCTTGTTTGCAAACTTCGTGTTTGTAATTCTAAGTATTTCTGTTTTGTTGTCCATTTTTTTACTATTCATGCGATTCTATCATCGGATATTAAATTGGGCTCTGCAGCATAAATTCATCTTCCTGTCCATTCCCTCATTTATAGTCTTGTGGGCTGTTATTATCTGGCTGGGATTTGGAAATACTTTTGGCTTTGTTGCTCGCGGAATGGATAAAATTGGAATTAATATTTCGGGCACATCCGCGTGGAAAAGTATGTACCATAATTATCCCGGCATCGGAAAAGAATTTATGCCATCTCTGGATGAAGGATCATTCCTGCTAATGCCAACATCTATGCCACACGCAGGAATAGAAGAAAACAAACGAGTACTTCGAATGCTGGATATGGCAGTTGCTAACATTCCTGAAATAGAAATGGTGGTAGGTAAGCTAGGTCGTGTAGAATCAGCTTTAGATCCAGCCCCCATTTCCATGTACGAGAATGTGATCAATTACAAAAGCGAATACAAAACCAACCAATATGGCAAACGAATCCGCTTCGCAGTAGACGATGAGAATAATTTTATTCGCGATGAAAAAGGAAAATTAATACCTGATAATTTTGGAGAATACTACCGCCAATGGAGAGATCACATTCAATCTCCCGATGATATCTGGACAGAGATTATAAAAGCAACCAAAATTCCGGGAGTAACATCGGCACCCAAATTGCAACCCATCGAAACCCGTTTGATAATGTTACAAACAGGAATGAGAGCACCTATCGGAATTAAAATATCAGGCAGTAACCTAAAACAAATTGAGGGTTTTGGCCTCCAACTTGAAAAGCTTATAAAAGATGTTCCCGGAGTAAATAAACCTTCTGTTTTTGCCGAACGAATGGTTGGAAAACCCTATCTGGAAATCCGTATCGACCGTAAAGCAATTGCCAGATATGGCTTGCAGGTAGAAGACGTTCAAAAGCATCTTTCTATTGCAGTAGGCGGAATGACACTTAGCTATTCGGTTGAAGGAAGAGAACGTTATCCTATTCGCTTGCGATATCCGAGAGAACTGCGAAGCGACCCCGATCTATTGCAAAAGATTCTAATTCCTACCAGCATGGGAAATTCAGTTCCACTGGAAGAACTGGCAGAAATAGCCTATGTTCAGGGACCACAAGTTATCAAAAGTGAAAATACCTTTCAAGTTGGATATGTGATATTCGACAAATTAGAAGGTTATTCAGAAGTTGATATTGTAGAATCAGCACAGGAATACATTGCAGGGAAAATTGAAAGTAATGAACTGAAAGTTCCTGCAGGAGTAAGTTTTAAATTCACGGGGAACTACGAAAATCAAATACGTGCAGAAAAAAGACTGGCCATTGTAATTCCTGTGGTGCTCATCATTATCTTCCTGATTTTGTATTTCCAGTTCAAAGGAATTGCTCCCACTCTAATGGTATTTAGTGGTATTGCAGTCTCCTTTGCAGGTGGATTCATCATGATTTGGATGTATGGACAAGGATGGTTTCTTAACTTTTCTGTCTTCGATATCAATCTGCAGGAATTATTTCAGGTTCATCCCATTTATTTAAGTGTTGCAGTTTGGGTAGGCTTTATTGCCCTGTTTGGAATTGCCACTGATGATGGTGTAATTATGGCTAGTTATTTGGAACAGGTTTTCGAGAAGAATCAACCAAAAACAAAAGCTGAAATCAGAAAAGCAGTGGTTGAAGCAGGTTCGAAACGAATTCGTCCTTGCTTAATGACTACCGCCACAACGCTTCTAGCCTTATTACCAATTTTAACCTCTACGGGAAGAGGATCAGATGTAATGATTCCAATGGCAATACCAGCTTTTGGAGGAATGACCATTGAACTAATCACACTCTTTGTTGTGCCGGTACTTTATGCTATGCATAAGGAATATCAACTTAAAAAGAAAGGAGAATTGTTATGAGAACTTCAATAAGCATACTCACATTACCATTGGGAACTAAGTTGCAAATCAAAGTCCCCCTTTCAAGGGGGATTAGGGGGATTAGGGGGATGTTTAAAAATCAACAAAACACTCCCCTTAATCCCCTCTCAAGAGGGGAATTTAAAACAGGATGTGTTAGAACTCATATTTTTCAAAAAATGAGATGCTCTATACTATTAGTAATAGTATTACTAGTTTTTCCATATACTGGCAGATCTCAAACAATCACAAAAGAATTGCAATCCTATATCAATTTTGCAATCGCTAACAATCCGGAACTAAAAGCTATGGATCTGAAATACCAGCAAGCTCTGGAAATAGTTCCGCAAGCAAAGGCATTGCCTGATCCGAGTTTTTCAGCAGGCGTTTTCATACAATCTATCGAAACCAGGCTTGGAGCACAAAAGGCAAAACTTTCGCTTTCGCAGATGTTTCCATGGTTTGGAACACTCGGAGCCAAAAAACAACAAGCCAGTTTGCAGGCTCATGCACAATATCTTAAGTATCTGGATGCAAAGAACAGAACCGAAATGAAAGTAAGCTTATCCTATTTGGATTTACTTCTCATAGATCGTAAAATTTTCTTCACACAGAAACGAGTTGAAGTTTTGGGGCTTTTGGAAAAACAAAGCCTGATACAATTTGAAAACAACCAATCGAGTATGGTAAATGTGCTTTACGTTCAGATGCTGAAAGAAGAGTTGATCTTAAAACTTGGCTCATTCAGAGATAAAAAGCAGACATTTAAAAGCACATTTAACAAACTGTTAAATCGTGATTTTACAGCCACAGTAAACTTGCCTGAAGATGATTCTTTTATGCAACAACAAGTTTTGCCCGATTTTGATATTTCATTCAACAATCATGCAAGAATAAACAGTTGGGAAACGATGAAAGAAGCCGGAGCTTTTGGTGAGAAAGCAGCAAAACTGAATGGCCTGCCCAAATTCGGAGTCGGTATCGATTATGCAATTATTGCTGAAAGATCGGATATGAATGTTGCTGATAATGGAAGAGATGCCATTATGCCAATGATTTCGATAAGTATTCCACTGTTTCGGAAAAAATACAAATCAGCAGTTAAAGTGAATCAACTGAAACAAGTACAGTTCGAACATTTRAAACAGGAAGAATTAAACCRACTTCAAATGGAAAAGCAGAAAGCTTTTGAAGAGTACAATACCGGAACACGRGACGTAAAARTATATGAGAATTTATTGGYRAAAGCCARACAATCATTCGAAATTCTCACCAGTAATTACGAAACWTCYTCYGGCAAATACGAAGAASTTCTGAACATGCAGCAAAAAATTTGGATCTACGRRCAGAAACAAATTGARGCAMAAGTAATKATTCARAAAAGYATTGCAAAATTCCAATATTTGGGAATGTAGAGACTGCCCGCTTAACGGATTAGTAAACTCTACGGTTAATAACAANTTAAAAYAGTTTGAACAATGAAAAATACAATCGAATATATAACAGACAACTGGAAACAAAARCTCATYATTTTAGTCGTGGGATTATTTCTGGGTTGGCTAATTTTTGGTGGAAAATCAGAATCGGCAAATGAACACGAAGGTCATCAACATGCTTCCGAAAATGCAGCTGTAGCACCAACAACATGGACTTGCTCCATGCATCCCCAAATTCAGCAACCAAGCGAAGGCGATTGCCCCATTTGTGGAATGGATTTAATTCCCTTAGACAATTCAAGCAGTAATTCATCGCCAGCAATTATTGAGATGAACGAAACAGCCATGAAATTGGCAAATGTGCAAACCACAAAAATTAAAATAGGAAAAGCTGTGAAGGAAATCCTTCTAAACGGAAAAGTGCAGGTTGATGAGCGTAAAATTAGCTCACAAGCCATTCATTTCGATGGCCGAATTGAAAAACTAATGGTCAATTTCGAAGGTGAAAAAGTAAATAAAGGACAAACACTCGCAAGAGTTTATGCTCCCAAATTGGTTAGTGCACAACAGGAATTGTTACAATCCTTAAAAACAAAAGATTCCTATCCTGAGTTGGTGAAAGCTGCAGAGCAAAAATTGAAATTTTGGAAACTTAGCACCGATCAAATTAATAGTATTAAAGAAAGTGGTGCAGTGCTTGAATATTTCGATATAAAAGCAGATGTTTCCGGTTATGTAATTAAAAGAAATGTAGCAGAAGGAAACTATGCAAAAGCAGGAAGTATTCTTTTCGAAATTGCAGATTTGAATCACGTATGGGTAGTTTTTGATGCCTACGAAAAAGATCTGGCATTCATTAAAAAAGGAGATGAAATCGAATTCACAGTTTCTGCATTTCCCGGCAAAGTTTTCAACTCAAAAGTCAGCAATATCGATCCTGTTATTAACGCAAAAAAACGCACACTATCTATTCGAACAGAATCAAGTAATCAGGACCTATTATTAAAGCCTGAAATGTTTGCATCCGGGATTATCTATGCTGAAATAAGCAAAATGAATAATGTGCTTACAGTTCCTAAATCGGCCATTATGTGGACAGGAAAACGATCAGTAAGCTATGTAAAGGTTGACGGAGGATTTGAAATGCGTGAAATTGAACTCGGTGAGTCTTTAGGTGATTTTTATATTGTTACCGATGGTTTAGAAGAAAACGAAGAAGTGGTTAGTAAAGGAACCTTTACGGTTGATGCTGCAGCTCAACTAAACAACAAATACAGCATGATGAATCGTCCGGAAAGCAAGAAAGGTGTGCAGAACTTACAACAATATGTTTCTATGGACTTTAATATGAAACTGGAAAAGCTACTCTCCTCTTATTATGCATTAAAAGACATTCTGGTTGAAACCAAGGCAAAAGAAAGCAAACTGGCAACAAAAATGGTGATGACCAATTTGATGAAGATGAAGCCTAATGATGCCGGGATAAAAGGAAAAGCTGTTAAATTCTGGAAAGAGAAATATGCTGTTCTACACGATCATCTGGCAAAGATAATGAACAGCGATGATATTGAAATTCAACGAAAAGCATTTAAACCATTCAATGAGGCACTTATTGAGACCATAAAATCTCTGGGAACAGGAAAAAACAAAGTTTTTATACAATTCTGTCCGATGGCCGGCAACGATTCGGGTGCCTTTTGGTTAAGTTCGGAAGAAAAAATTATGAATCCTTACTTTGGAGATATGATGTTGCATTGTGGTGAGGTGACTGAAACGATAATTCATGAAGAGCCAAAATCAGTACCTCAACAACATCAGCACCAATAGTAATAATTACAGGCTATCAACTTGCCTAAAGCATAAATAATAAAACAATTATAAATTTAATAATACACAAAATGAAAAAAGGAATTCTATTCGTGGCGGTAATCTTTTCTATGATTGCCATATCGTTCACAGCAAATGCTGAAGTAAAAAAAGAAAGTTTTAAAGTATCCGGAAATTGCGGAATGTGTGAGAAAACAATCGAAACTGCAGCTAAATCTATAGTGGGTGTTGTTAGTGCAGATTGGAATAAGGAAACCAAAAAAATGATTGTGAATTTCGATACTGAAAAAACAAATTTAGATGCAGTTCACAAAGCCATTGCAAAATCGGGTTACGATACCGATAAAGTTAAAGCAGACGATAAGGTTTACAGCAGACTTCATTCTTGCTGCAAATACAGAAAATAACAAAATGGGGTGTTTCCTTTCGATTGGTTAACTACATACAATTACTTACAACTAAAATCGAAAATAAAGGAGCACCCCTTCCTTCACATTACCAAAATCAAAATAAGTTTAGTACAGTTCTATATTATTCCACCATCTTATGCCAAATGAACTTTAATCCTGGCTATAAAGCTAAATGATATAATACCGATGTATGTTGAGCTGGGTCGTAGATGAGCTTGCGAATTTATGATTCAAACGAAACAACAATCGGTATTATTCTTGTTTAACTAAATTGATCTTACTATATTTAATTGAAAAGAAACAGGAATGAAATTCAAATACAAAATATCACCAGACTTAAAACTGATTAATGAATACTACTACGGTTATTTCAAATGGAATGATCTAATTCATCACACCTTAAGTACTCGTGAAGATTCGCTATTTGACGAAACCTACAATGTAATTTCCGATTTCACTCAAGCCAAAGTTATTTTAAACATCAAAGATTTAGATGATTACATTAATGAATACGAAAAATACAGTCCAATTTTAAATAAATGTGCCATTATTGTAAGTGAATCATACGACACGTCAATGGCTATGCTGTTCGAAATTCAAGTTCGAATTCAAAATGCGAAGGTTTTTCATTCTCCTGAAGAAGCATACAAATGGCTGGAAATAGATCCTATTTCTCATCATCAAAGAATAAATCCACAAAACTAACTTTATTAAAACTGATTTAATATTACCTATTAGTTAATCATTAAACTTGACTTCTGCAGTTTGATGCCTTAACTTTAATCTACACCATTGGTGAAGCGATAATTTATTCGAATATTGGAAAATTACTTATTCGAGAATTGACAATATTAGCTTAGCTCCTATGACTAAATATATACAAATCCTGTCTGGCCTAACAGCAAACTCTTAATCTATCATGCAAAGAGTTTACTCTATCCTCTTCCTATTACTTTTTTGGTAAAACCTAAGATCAAGTCATTACACATCAAAAAAACAGTAACACACAAAACCTTACATCATGGAAGAAAAAAATGAGAAAACCGTAGTTTCAATGCCTCGTATTGGTGATAAAGCTCCTGAATTTAGAGCCGTAACTACTCAGGGAAACATACACTTCCCAAATGATTATCGTGGAAATTGGGTGATATTATTTAGCCACCCTGCAGACTTCACTCCTGTTTGCACTTCCGAATTTATGACTTTTGCCAGTATGGAGTCTAAATTTCAAAAAGCGAACTGTGAATTAGTTGGCTTATCAATTGATGGTTTGTTTAGCCATATTGCTTGGCTGCGCACAATTAAGGAAAAAATTGAATACAAAGGAATGAAAGACGTGGAAGTCAAATTTCCTTTAATTGAAGACATCACAATGGAAGTTGCTAATAAGTACGGAATGATTCAACCCGGAGAAGACAGTACTAAAGCAGTTCGCGCGGTATTTTTTATTGATCCTCATGGAATCATCCGCACAATTATCTATTATCCATTAAGTTTGGGACGTAATTTCGATGAGATTTATCGTGTTGTTATTGCTCTGCAAACTGCTGATAAATTTTCTGTTGCAACACCAGCCGATTGGCGTCCGGGAGAAGAGGTAATTGTACCTCCTGCCGGCTCATGCGGTGTTGCTAAAGACCGAATGGAAAACACAGATAAAAATGTTCATTGCTACGATTGGTTTTTCTGCACAAAAAAGATTAACAAAGAGGAAGTTTTAAGTGCAATTCTAAAAAAAGAAGAGCATACTCATTAATAAAAAGCTATGGCTACATGAAAATAGATCTTCTGTAGCCATAGTTCTTATTATTCTTGACTCATCAAAACTGCTGCAATTTTCTATTTAAAGTAATCCCTATTATTTCATCATAAATATGGTATAAAAAATATTTTTTTTAAATACCTTAACGTAAAATGTATTTAGAGAAAATAAAATGAAAAATGAATTTTACAAAGAAATAATAAAATCTCTACCCTATCCGTATTACATAATAGAAGCGGATACTTTTAAGATCACAGAATCAAATGATCCTAATTTTATAAAAAATCAAGATTGCTGTAGTCTTATTTTCCCAAACACGAAAGATTGTGCCAATAAGAGTCAATCCAAATGCCCTGTTTTAAAAGTAATTGAAGAAAAAAAATCCATAAAAACTAAACTCAATAATATTACTTTTCATGGTGAAACTAAAAGTATATGGGTTCATGCCAGCCCAATATTCAATTCCGTTCAACAAATCACTCATGTAATAGAATATTTTATTGATATTACTGAAAAAGAAATATTACAGGATCAAATTGAAACCAAAACTAAGGATCTTAAAAAGGCTATTTCTGATTTATCCAAGATAAATTCGGAATTACAAGAAACAACAAACAAGTATCAGTCATTATTTGAGAACTCCCCGGAATCTCTATGGGAAGAAGATTTCACGATCTTAATGAAAAGTATTGAAGAACTAAAATCTCAAGGAATTACTGATTTCAACAGCTATTTTGAAAAACATCCGGAAGTGTTGGTTGAATTAACACAACAAGTTATTATCGTTGATGTTAATCAGGCGACAGTTAATCTATACAAAGCTAAATCGAAAAAAGATCTCATAGGTAATTTAGCAAAGACCTTTCTGCCTGAATCACTTTCCGTGTTTAAGAAGGAATTATTAGCCATTATCAACGGCGACACCTATTTCACCAAAGAGGCTAAAGTAAAAACACTTGAAGGAGAGATTGTTGAAGTAATTATAAAACTTTTTTATACCAAACATGGCGATAAATACACAGGCTATGTATCAACAACTGATATAACCGCTCGCAAAACATCGGAAATGGCTCTTCAAAAAAGTCAGAATATTTTCGAACTTGTAATGAATAGTATCGATGCCTTAGTTTACGCAGCAGATATTGAAACTCACGAAATTCTATTCATAAATAAAAAAATGAAAGATAAATTTGGTGATGATATCAGTATTAAATGCTACTCAACAATGCAGGTAGGACAAGCTGAACCAAGTGATTTTTCCTTAAATCATTTAATTATAAAAGATGGGAAACCATCAGGCGTACATAATTGGGAGTTTAAAAATAAGCTTAGCAATAAATGGTATTACATTTCGGATTTTGCAATTGAATGGATCGATGGAAGATTGGTTCGTTTTGAAATTGCTACTGACATTACAAGCCTAAAAGAATCTGACATTGCTTTAAAACAAAAAAACAATGAATTTTTACAATTAAATTCAGAACTCGAAAGTACCAATAAAGAATATGAGGCTTTGAATCTAGAGTATAAAACAATAAACAGTAAAATTCTTAAAACAAATATTGAACTTGAAAAGGCCAAAGAAAAAGCCATCGAAAGCGATCTTTTAAAATCTGCATTTTTAGCTAATATGAGTCATGAAATAAGAACTCCAATGAATACAATAATTGGATTCTCAGATTTATTAGGAGAACCCAATCTACCCGTTGAGAGAAGACATAAATTCTTGAAATTAGTTCAATCGAGCAGTGAGCATTTACTCCGAATTATCGATGACATTATTGATGTTTCAAAAATTGAATTGAACCAACTAAAAATAAGCAAAAAATCCTGTTTACTAAACGATTTACTTTACGAAATAAAGGAATCGCAAAGTATGATGAAGATTGTAAAAGCAAAAGAAAATATTACTCTTCAACTAAACATTCCTGAAAATACCAAAAATCTGAATATTATTTGCGACCCTACCCGATTCAGACAAATAGTTTATAATCTGGTCTCCAATGCCTACAAATATACCAATGAAGGTTTTGTAGAAATTGGCTATTCCATATCCGATCAAGAATCAATGGTTCATCTATATGTGAGAGACACAGGTTTTGGTATTCAGCCTGATATGTTTCACTTAATATTTGAAAGATTCAGACAAATTGAGAATAAAAATTTGCAAGAAGGAACAGGTATAGGCTTAAGTATTACAAAAGGACTGGTACAACTCCTGGGAGGCAAAATTTGGCTTAAATCAGAAGTAGACAAAGGAAGTACATTCCATTTTACAATACCAATATCAGAACTTAGTAAATCACCTGCTAAGAAGATTAATGATACTACTCAGCAGAATGATATCAACTTATCGAGATCTTTAATATATATTGCTGAAGATGATATTTCATCTTTTCTTTTACTTAAAGAACTACTGTGCTCAACAGGAGCTATTCTTAAGCACGCTGTAAACGGGAAGGAATTAATAAAGCTTATTAACACACAAACACCCGATTTAATACTGCTTGACATTAATATGCCCATAATGAATGGATTTGAGGCAATTGGTATAATTAGAGAAATGCATCCAACAGTTCCTGTAATTGCGCAAACCGCATATGCCATGGCCGAAGAAAGAGAAAAATGCATCTTTGTTGGTTGTAATGATTATATTTCCAAACCTGTTAATGCAACTCTTTTGTTAAAAACAATCAAAAAATACCTGACCTGCCATAACTAACTAAATTGCAAATCCATCAAAATTGGAATTCTATGGAATAATATTTGTGTTGACTACATTGTCAATAGATCGTTAGATATTAGACATGAGACACTAGATTAATTTACAATACACTTATCTATAGACCTTTACGTTAAGATACCCATAAAGCAAATCACTCTAAAAATCAGGTATTTACAAAACCTTAACGGACTATTGCATTGTATGATTTCCAGATAATAAAAACACAAGCTAATCAAACATGACAATTGCCGTTATTATCTGGCAAAGCTAATTTCAAATTGAAAAAAGTTTTGTAATTTTCCTGCCAGATTATGCTTATCAACATTAGAATGAAGATGAAGAAAAATATTATTACTCTTATATGTGTAGGTTTTTGCCTGCTATACTCTTTTAGTAGTAAGGCTCAAAAATACAATATAAATATTGATCTAATTGGCTGTACCGACAGTACTGCTTACTTAGCCCATTATTTTGACGGTCGTATTTTTGCTGATGATACAACCCAATTGGTAAACGGAAAAGGATTATTCTCCAAAGAAAAACAATTAGATGAAGGTATTTATGTAATATATCTTCCTTCTCAAAAGTATTTCGACCTGTTAATTGGTAAAGATCAAGAATTTTCAATATCTGCAGATCCTGTTAATTTTATTGAAACCACTAAAATAAATGGTGCTAAAGAAAGTATCGCATTTCATGATTTTCAAAAATTCATGAAATCTCAGAATGAAAAATCAAAAAAACTTCAGGAAGCATATAAAGCACACAAAGATAATCCTACCGAAAAGGAAAAATATAACAAAGCATACAAACAAGCCGACAGAGAAGTGCGGGCTTATATAAAAAAACTAAATCAAGATTATCCGGATGATAGTTTTGTTTCAAAATTTGCTCAGTTAACCTTGTCGCCGAAAGTACCGGATTTTTCGAAAGAAATTCCGGAATCAACTACTGACAGAGATCAGGAAATAAAGAAAAAATCCTATATGTACAATAAAGATCATTATTTCGATTACGTTGATTTCGCAGATAATCGTTTTTTAAGAACACCAATCCTTAAAAATAAATTGGAATTCTTTTATGAGAAAATCCTGGTTCAAAACCCCGATACCATAGTAAAAGAGGCCACTAATATAATCGAAAAATCTAAATCGGACCCAGAAGTTTTCCAATATCTTGTGCAGTATTCTCTTAACTATGCTGTAAAAAGTAAGATAATGGGAATGGATGCCGCCTTTGTTGCTCTAGCGAAAAAATACTACCTAAGCGGTGAAGCTAATTGGGCTGACTCAACCTTACTGGCCAATATTCGCGAGCGCGTAATAAAACTTCAATTCAATTTAATTGGAATGAAAGCACAAGACTTAAAAATGGAAACTCCTGAAGGAGAATTCGTTAGATTGCACGAAGTAGAAGCACCTTTCACAATTTTGTATTTTTGGGAACCCGATTGCGGTCATTGTAAAACATCAACTCCACAATTAAAGACTGATATTCTTGACAAGTATAAGAAACAAGGTGTGAAGGTGTTTGCGGTTTGCACTCAAAATCAGAAAGAAGAATGGGAAAATTTTATTGCCGATAAAAACCTATTTGATTTTATCAATTGTTACGATCCACACTATCAAACCAATTTCAGAATTTATTACGATGTTTTTAGTACTCCAACCATGTATTTACTTGATAAGGATAAAAAAATCATTGCCAAACGTCTCGATATAGACACCCTTAAAACATTTCTGGATCACGAATTAAAAAGCAAAATAAATTAAACATGAGGGCATAGTGTTCTTTAATTTAGGACTTCTAAATTTCTTCCTCTACCTGGTTAAAACAATACCTTGTCATCAAACAGCTTCAGTTTTGATGCAAAACAGGTGAAATTATCTTTTCTTCCAATCCGCAAACGATATAGAGTCTAAAACATAGTGGGAAATAAATTGAAAATCGTATTTTCAACGATCAATACCAAAATTTAAACAGCTTAACCTCATTTTACAGGCTGGTAAAATAACTATTAAACATTTTTTTTATGTGTGGATTTGTAGGAGTTTTTGATTTGAAGGTAGATGCTAAAGAGCTACGCCCTCAGATCTTAGAAATGTCTAAGAAAATTCGTCACAGAGGTCCGGACTGGTCTGGAATATTTTGTGATGAGAAAGCGATTTTGTCTCATGAGAGACTATCGATTGTAGATCCTCAATCGGGAGGACAACCTTTGTACAGTAAAGACGGTAATTTGGCTTTAGCTGTTAATGGAGAAATCTATAATCACATGGACATTCGAAATCAGATGAACGGATCCTATGAGTTCTTAACTAAATCTGATTGCGAAGTTATTCTTGCTTTATATCAGCAAAAAGGTATCGATTTTATCGATGATCTTAATGGTATTTTTGCTTTTGCCCTTTACGACAAAAAGAACGACTGTTACCTGATTGGACGAGATCATATGGGAATTATCCCATTGTATCAGGGATGGGACAAGCATGGGAATTACTATGTAGCATCGGAATTAAAAGCATTAGAAGGTTATTGCAATAAAATTGAAGAATTTCTTCCTGGGAAATTCTTATACAGCAAAGATGGCGTTGTTAAAGAATGGTATCAGCGTGACTGGAAAGATTACGAAAATGTAAAAGATAATAAAACAGACATGGCTGCTCTTCGCAAAGGATTAGAAGATGCTGTTCATCGTCAATTGATGTCTGATGTACCATATGGAGTATTACTTTCCGGTGGTTTGGATTCATCTGTAATTTCGGCTATAGCAAAGACATATGCTGGTAAGCGTATTGAATCTGGTGATAAGAAGGATGCATGGTATCCTCAATTGCACTCATTTGCTATCGGTTTAGAAGGTTCTCCTGACTTGGCGGCCTCTCGTGTTGTAGCAGATCATATTGATACCATTCACCACGAAGTAACATTTACCGTTCAGGAAGGATTGGATGCTATTCGCGATGTTATCTATCATCTTGAAACATACGATGTAACTACCATTCGTGCTTCAACTCCAATGTATTTAATGTCGAGAGTAATTAAATCGATGGGAATTAAGATGGTGCTTTCGGGTGAAGGTGCTGATGAAATGTTTGGTGGTTATTTGTATTTCCATAAAGCTCCTAATGCCGAAGAATTTCACAAAGAATGCATTCGAAAATTAGATAAACTTCACCTTTACGATTGCTTACGTTCAAACAAATCTATGGCTTCATGGGGTGTTGAAAGTCGTGTACCATTTCTGGATAAAGAATTCCTTGATATTGCAATGCGAATTAACCCAGATGACAAAATGTGTAATAATGGGAAAATGGAAAAATGGGTGCTGCGTAAAGCATTCGAAGACTATTTACCAGAAAGTGTAGCGTGGAGACAAAAAGAACAATTCTCTGATGGTGTTGGTTACAATTGGATTGACTCTTTAAAAGAGCTTACTGAAAAAGAAATTTCAGACGAACAATTGGCAAACGCAAAATTCCGTTTCCCGGTTAATCCTCCAATGTCGAAAGAAGAGTTCTATTTCAGATCGATATTTGCAGAACACTTCCCTTCAGATACTGCTGCGGCATGTGTACCTTCAGTACCATCTATTGCTTGTAGTACTCCTGATGCTTTAGCTTGGGATGAATCGTTCCGTAACAATGCCGATCCTTCGGGAAGAGCTGTTAATGCCGTTCATAACGATGCATATAAAGAAAAGGTAGAAAATAAGTAGAAAACTAATTTTCTAGAATATAAAGGCCATTCGCATAATGCGGGTGGCCTTACTTTTATCTTATTTTCCTACTATTCTATTCGTTACATACACGAGGCTTTCTGCCATTAATGTTCTAATTTAGCAGATTCAAATTAGAGAATCACACCCATGCTAAATAAAAAGAAAGAACACCCAAAAGAAAAAGCAAGATTACATCCTAGAAATAAAAATCGTTCTCGATACGATTTTAAGCAACTGGTAGAAACTTGTCCGGAATTAGCTCCTTTTGTTATTCTGAACAAGTATGAGGATGAATCGATTGATTTTGCCAATCCAGATGCGATAAAAATGCTGAACAAAGCACTACTGATGCATTTTTATGGATTGGATCATTGGGACATTCCTGAAAATTACCTATGTCCTCCTATTCCGGGAAGAGCAGATTACATTCATCATATTGCTGATTTATTGTGCCAGAACAACTATGGTAAAATTCCTGTTGGCAATAAATTTACTTGCGTAGATATTGGTGTAGGTGCGAACTGCATTTATCCTATAATAGGGAATAATGAATACGGATGGTCGTTTATTGGTTCGGATATTGATCCTGTTGCTATCGATTCTGCTGAGAAGATAATAGCTGCTAATCCGTCATTAAAAGGGAAAGTAAAATGTATTCTTCAAGAGAATTCCAAAGATTATTTTTACGGTGTTATTCCCAAGGATGAATTGGTTGATTTATCAATTTGCAATCCTCCTTTTCATGCCTCAGCCAAAGATGCCTTGGAAGGTACGATGCGTAAAACAAGGAACCTTTCTACAGAAAAAGTGACTAAACCAAGTCTTAATTTTGGTGGCCAAAGCAACGAATTGTGGTGCGATGGCGGTGAGGAACGGTTTGTTAGAAATATGATTAATCAGAGTAAGAAATTTGCAAAATCATGTTTTTGGTTTTCTACATTAATCTCGAAAGAATCGAATCTTAAAAGTGTTTACCAAGCTCTTGAAGCGGCTGATGCTGTTAAAGTAGAAACATTACCAATGGGACAGGGAAATAAAATAAGTAGAATTGTTGCATGGACATTCCTTTCGAAAGAAGAACAACAAAAATGGAAAAATGTAAGGTGGAATAATCAAACTGCAAAAAAAGAGAAAATATAATAGTTCAGGTCTGACTGGTTTATAAATCCAGTCAGGTCTAAAAAGAATTCGCTTTACTCAGACAACTTTTTGTTCTTAACACCCTCTTCACCATACGGATACCTATTTCCACTTAATGTCAAGACTCCTGGGAAACAATTTATTTTACCGCCCATTATTTAGATTTGAAATCGAGTCATACCCTGACATGCACGGCTTGGTTAGAGTCAGAGCATGACGGGTCTTTT
>JAESUW010000009.1 GCA_016760525.1 Labilibaculum sp. | reverse complement strand
CCATTTGCACCCAAAAACCCGAAAATCTCACCCTTATACACATCAAATGACAAATCATCATTTGCTGTAAACGAGCCAAATTTTTTAAATAAATTTCGTACTGATATTACTTTTTTATCTGAATTCATTCCTGAACAGTATTTTGTTGACTCAAAGCCATAAAGCAATCCTCTATGCCTGCAGTAATTTGTGTAATTTCAATATTATTCTGCCCTTTAAATTTTAAATATTCTTTTAAATCTGGAAGTAAAACATCATTCCTAACATCTGTATAGTGAACGCTTTGACCAAAAAGAAAAACAGAATTAACAAATGGATAAGCACGCAAATCCAACAAGAGTTGATAGGTATCATTTGCTTCAATAGAGTACAAATCTTTTTCGAAATTGGCGATTATACCAGACGGACTATCCAAACTAAGTATTTCACCTGATTGCATTAAAGCAACTCGTTCGCATAAATTTGCCTCATCCATATAAGGAGTAGCCACAACAATCGTAATACCTTTTGCCTTTAAGCCTTTTAGCATTTGCCAAAACTCACTTCTTGAAACTGCATCGACACCTGTTGTTGGTTCATCTAAAAGCAATACTTTAGGTTGATGAATCAGAGCACAACAAAGAGCCAGTTTTTGCTTCATTCCTCCAGATAATTTGCCCGCCATCCTGTTCTTAAAAGGTTCTATCTGTACCCAGATATCATGAATCATGTCCATGTTATCTTCAATTCGAGTATTAAAAACTGTTGCGAAGAAGTTGAGGTTTTCCAAGACTGTTAAATCCTGATAAAGAGAAAACTTACCCGGCATATAGCCTAATATATTTCGAATATGCTTGTACTCCTTCACCATCTCGAAACCACACAAAGTAGCCGAGCCGGAATCAGGAACCAGCAGTGTAGCCAGCAATCGAAACAGCGTTGTTTTCCCCGCACCATCCGGTCCTATCAATCCAAATAACTCTCCCGACTCAATATTCAGATTGATCTCTTTAAGAGCTGGAACATCCCCGTAAGATTTCGATAAATTATTTATGCTAATATTGTAGTTCATATGCTATTTGAATCTAATTTCTCCCGGCATTCCGATCTTCAAACGCCCATCATTTTTCACCTTAACCTTAAGAGCATATACCAATTTCACACGTTCTTTCTTGGTTTGAATTATTTTAGGAGTGAATTCAGACTGAGAAGAAACCCAAATTATTTTCCCTGCAAGCGTTTTATTTTCATTACTATTTTCATCAATTAAAACATCAACTTCCTGTCCGATTTTAAAGGAAGCAAGCTGATTTCCACTAATGTAAACTCTAAGATCCAAGGTTCTTAAATCTGCCAATTTAAATAGAGGAGTACCCACATTCACCATTTCAAATTCTTCATGATATTTCTCAAGAACAGTAGCTGATTGAGGTACATATATCTTACTCTTTCCAATTAAATCGTTTAAGGATTCTATTTTTCGATCGATACTTTCCAACTCTCCTAAAACCTTAGCATTCTCTGTTCTAACAGCTTGTATTTGCTTCTGAGTAAGCAGAATTCCACCATTAACATCATCCACCTCTTTGCTGGTTGCGGCTCCATCTGCAAACATTTTATCAATTCTGGTTTTATCTTTTTTAAGGATAGAAATCTGTTCCTGGTAAACCGCTATGCGCGAAAGAATATTCTTTACGCCTGAACCCACAGCTCTCTTTTGTGATTTTAGTTGCTCTCTTTGCAGATACAATTGCGTAGTATCAATAAGACCAACCTGTGTTGCCTCTGAAAATACATCACCTTCATTTATATCAAGAGAAAGAATTTTACCACTATTTTCTGCTGAGATCATGTATTCTGTAGCCTCAAAATTTCCAAAAGCATCCGACTCTGTTTCATTTTGATTGCAGCCAAAGACAAAGAAAAGTATGGCTATTCCTATAATTGTTGTTAATTTCATATGATTATAATTTGTTTTTTAGTTGCCATATGGAACTTACCATGAATTAATAATCATTCTCGTGTATTAGTTAATAATTAACTAATCATGGACGTTTCATTTTATTGGTATTTAAATTCCTTTGATTCGTTTGAACTCAGCTAATGATTGCTGCAATTGAATTGTATGGTATTCTTTATTTAATCTGGCTTGAATTTCCTTATTCAGATCCTCTAAATAATCACTTGAGGTAATCACTCCATTATCTAGCTGGGAAGCTGAACTTTTGCTAATATCTTGCTGCAACTCAATTATAGCATCATCCTTTTCCAATAATATTTCAAATTTTCGAATCTCATTGCTTTCCTTTCCCATATCAATGCGTAGATTTTGTGTAAAACTCAACTCTTTGGTTTCCACCAAATCCTTCTGAATTATTATTGCTTTTTGCTTTCTGCGATTTAATTTCCAATCAAAAATATTCCAGGATATTTTTGCTCCCAACATATAATAGGTGTCAAATTCATCTGTTAATTGATTATAACCAGGATTTCCATAGCCCATCTGACCAAAAGCAGACACCACCGGATACTTATCTTTCTTCAGAAGTTCATTTTGTGCATTCAATAAAAATTTCTGGCTTAAGTACCATTTATACTCAGGTCTGTTCTTAGACTCAACATCTGAGATTCTTACAGATTCTTTATCAAACTGAGTTTCTTCCAGTTTCGTATCCACATTCAAACTGCGCCCCATTAATTGAGAAAGCACATTAAATGACGTTTCCTCCCGAGAATTTAGCTCTAACATTTGCTGATCGGTTAATAGTAGTTCAGACTCCAGTATTTTAAGATTAGCTGGTAAAACCATACCATTTTTAACAGCAGATTTTACTTGCTGTAAATGTTTAAATACGGTATTTTGCTTATCAAGCAATACCAATTTACTCTTTCGAACCAAAAGTATTCCAAAATAGGCCATACTAACCCTTTCACGAAGTTGGTACATTTGAATCTCCAAATTCTTAATTTCAACTTCGGAGGATTTCTTCTCTACGTCAATTCTATTTCTGGTTTTACCACCATCATATATCAGCTGCTGAACATCAAGATTCAAAGAATACTGATCTTTTGGTGCTGTAGGAGTACCCATTCCTGGAAATGAAATACCTGTAACATCAGATTGATAGCTCAATTTTCCATTGGCAAACAATTGTGGTAAATAGGCAACTTTTAAATTCTTAACATTCAAACTGGAAAATTTACTTAATAAATCCTTTCCTTTTATCAATGGAAAAGTCTCCTGAACTTCTTTCTGACATTGATCCAAACCAAGAACCTCTTGCTGAGACCATCCTATCTGAATCTTAAAAAAAATAATTAGCAAAAAAATGTATTTGCTGTTTCTAAAAACTGTGATCATATCAAAAAATTAAATTTTTATTGAATCAATAATAAAATCAGCAACCCGATCAGCCCTTCCCTTCAATACCTCATTAATGTCTTGATCTTCATAAATCAGTACTGAAAAAATTGGTTTACTTGCAAAGGGAAAAACACATAAACTCAATATATTCCAAATCAATTCCTTTGGATCTATTTCTCTTATTTTTCCATCTTTAATACATTGCTCAACTTGTTGTATTGTTTTCTCTTTTCCTTCCAAAAGCCCTTCAAGCTCCATCATTTTTATAATTCGAGTAGGATCTGTGCTGACCTCATTAATCACAAAATTGGGAATAAATGGAAATTCCAACAAAACAGAATAATAATGATGACAGATATTTCTAATTTTCTGGAACAATTCTGAATCATCAGCTAAAAAAGCAATTACAGGCCGAAGCATCTTTTTTAATGCCGCATCAAACACCTGTTCAAACAGTTTTTCTTTACTACGATAGTAGTAATGTAACAAGGCCTTATTAATTCCGGCTTCATCAGCAATTTCCTGCATTCTAGCCCCGGATAGTCCTTTTTGTGCAAAAATTTTTTTGGCCGCTTTTAAAATAATTGCCTGCGTTTCTAATGATTTTTTTTCCATTCTCGCCATATTTAACCAGTTGATTAATCCGTTTGTAAGAAATAAACCATTCGGTTTAACCGTTTGGTTAATACAAGTATATTTATTTATTTTTATTCCACCAAAGAAAGCCTCCTGTTTTTTAACCAAATGGTTAAAAAACCATTTTCTTCTACAAAAAAACTCCCATCATTAACTGATGAGAGCTTTCTAAATGTGTATTATAATTTATAAAAAATCTATTCGTATTTTAATGATTCTATCGGATTTGCTCTTGCAATCTTTAACGAATGTCCGCTTACTGTTACTACAGCCAGAATAATCGACATCAATAAAGCCAAAATGAAATAATACCACGGAAAATCTATTCGGTAAATAAAATTTGACAACCAATGCTGCATTACAAAATAGGTTAATGGCCAGGCAACAATATTTGCAATTATTACATTCAGACATAATTTTCGACTCAATATTACCATTAAACTAAGTTCGGAACTACCTAATACTTTACGAATCCCAATTTCTTTTACTCGCAGCTGCATTTCAAAAGAAACCAATCCCAGTAAACCAAGAAGTGCAATAAAAAAGGCCAAAATAGTAAATGAACTAAGTACGTTTGCTACTCTTTCTTCTCCTTTAAACAAATTATTAAAATCATTGTCTAAAAAGAAATATTCGAACGGTTGTCCTGTAGTCATTTTCGTCCAATATTTTTTAACCACCTTCACTCCTTCCATCACATTATCAGGCTTCAACTTCACCAACATGTATCGTTTAAAATGCTTCGAATTAGACACCAATAACATAGGAAGAATTTTATCGCGCATCGATTCAAAATGAAAATCTTCAACCACACCAATAATCTCCAAAGCCTCTCTCTCTTTTTGATTAAAACCAGGCTTGTAAATGTTCCGCCCCACGGGATTATCATTATAACCTAATACCGCAATTGCTGCTTGATTGGCAATAAAAACAGTAGAATCTGATAACCTATCAACATCGAATTTTCTGCCATCAATTATATTCAATCCTAATAAATCAATAAAATTTTCATCGACATGCATCAAACGAAAATTGATCATATCTTCATTGCTTGCTCCCTCCCGGTACATCGACCAACCGTTTGTTCCCCGACCGGGAACCATGCCTGAAAATGATACGTCTTCAATTCCAGAATACCCTTTTAATTTCTCTTTAATTGATATTTTCTGTTCATTTCCTAAAGCATATGCTCTATCAATAACTAATACCCGATCCTTATCAAATCCCAACTTTTTTTCCTGCATGAAATTAACCTGCTCTTTTATTACAAATGCAGATATCAAAATACCTATGGCAACCGTAAATTGAAAAATAACAAGACCAGCTCTAATTCGTTTTCCTAACCGACCTTTTTGAACCTCACCTTTCAAAACTCTCATTACTCTAAAACCCGATAAAGAAATTGCCGTATAGCTTCCCGCGAATATTACAACAAATGCGATCATGCCTCCCATAAATAAAAAATATTCACCTTTCCATAATAGCTCTGACATCAAACTTTTTCTGGCTATTTCATTAAAATAAGGCAACATCAACTCAACCAAAAAGAAAGATATAATAGTAGCCAATAATGCCATTAAGAACGTTTCGGCATAAAATTGAATCATCAGCATAACCCGACTACTACCAAACACCTTTCTTACCCCAACTTCACGAGCTCGGGTGTATGATCTGGCAGTAGTTAGATTTAAGAAATTTACACATGCTAACAATAGAATAAAAAATGCAATTGCAGAAAATATATAAATGTATTTGATATCGCTAACAGGCTCTATCTGACCTTCGGTAGTAGTTTGTAAATAAATCGATTCCAATGGTTCCAAATAATACTTAAATTCATTGCCTTTTTTTTCCCACTCTTTAATATCAATCCCTAAAACCTCAATCAATTTAGGTCCCATATGCCGAATTGTAAAATCTCGAAATTTACTTTCCAAATCTTTATAATTAGAACCTGGCTCTAATAATAAATAAGCCTGCATGTGATCACTAAACCAATTGCCTTCCTCTTCAGCACTTAAATTTACCAAGCCCACTAAATCGTAATGAAAATGAGAATTTTCAGGTACATCTTCCACCACTCCGCTTATTGTGTAAAGCTTATCTTTATCTCTTTTCAGGATTTTACCTACAGGATTTTCATCACCAAAATATTTTCGTGATGTACTTTGAGTCAATACAATATTATTCTTGCCTTTTAAAGCCGTTTTTACATCACCAAATACAAAAGGACGCGAAAACACATCAAAAAAGGTAGAATCTGTACGTAAGAATTTGTCCTCCACAAATTGTTTATCTTCATACACAAACAACACGTTGTTCCAAAAATTAATTCTAACCGCATATTTTACTTCAGGAAAATCGGCTACTGCGTTTGGAGAGAAAGGTGCACAAATGGTGTTGCTATCCATTTTTCGCTCTCCCATTTTTATTTTAGTTGCTACACGATAAATGTCTTTAGATTTAGGATAAAATTTATCGTAACTCAACTCATCCTGTACAAACAAATAAATAAGAAACACACAAGCTAAGCCAATGGCTAAACCAACAATATTTATAAAGGAATAGCCTTTGTATTTTATCATATTTCGAAAGGCTACCTTAAAAAAATTCTGAATCATAATTCGGGTATTAGATTTACAGTTTTAAGTACATCAATCCATATGCCACCAGACATTAAACACTAACACACTGACAACTAACTAAAGTCTATCATCAACTAATATGTTCGATTAAGCACGCACATGTACGATTTCGCACACTAAAAATATCACTTGGTAATTCTTATTTCTCCATGTGAATTTACAATTCTCATTCATTCTATTTAATAAAAATAGTTAACTTCAATTCAAAATCTTTACTAACATACTAATTTTATGATACCATTTAAACTAAATCGAAGTGTTGGTATGCTTTTCATATTATCAATACTTTTTCAAATTTCATTGCCCGCTCACTCCCAAGAGCACAAATCGCCCTTTAATGAAGATACATTTTCGGGGTTTAAACTTAGAAACATAGGACCTGCTTTCATGTCGGGTAGAATTGCCGATATCGCAGTTCATCCAAACAAACCACATTGCTGGTATGTTGCTGTTGGCTCAGGTGGAGTATGGAAAACAGAAAATGCAGGAACAACATGGACTCCTCTTTTTGACAAACAATCAGTCTATTCAACAGGTTGCATTACTATTGATCAAGAAAATCCAAATATTATTTGGGTAGGAACCGGAGAAAATGTTGGCGGACGACATGTTGGCTTTGGTGATGGCATTTATCGTAGTAACGATGGAGGTGAAACGTGGAAAAACGTAGGATTAAAAGAATCTCAGCACATCTCAAAAATTATTATTCATCCAAACAATTCAAATATTATTTGGGCTGCCGTTCAAGGTCCCCTCTGGAATAAGGGTGGTGATAGAGGACTATATAAAAGTATTGATAATGGTAAAAACTGGAGAAACGTATTAGGAGATAATGAATGGACTGGCGTAACAGATCTAGTGATTGATCCAAGAAATCCAGATAGAATGTATGCGGCAACATGGCAACGTCATAGAAATGTGGCATCCTATATGGGAGGAGGTCCAAATACAGCCATTTACCGTTCTGAAGATGGTGGAGAAAACTGGTCTAAGCTTAGCAATGGGCTTCCAAAATCAAATATGGGTAAAATAGGACTAACAATTTCTCCACAAAAACCAGATATCATTTATGCTGCTATTGAGTTAGATAGAACAAAAGGTGGCATATTCAGAAGTGATAACAGAGGTGAAAAATGGGTTAAGATGTCTGATGCTGTTTCTGGTGCAACAGGGCCTCACTACTATCAAGAACTTTATGCTTCTCCTCACAAATTTGATCAACTTTATTTGATGGATGTAAGAATACAGATTTCTAAAGATGGCGGAAAAACATTTACTCAACTCAAGGAACAACACAAACACTCCGATAATCATTCCATAGCGTTTAGTAAGACTAATCCAGATTATCTACTTATAGGAACTGATGGTGGGATTTATGAGAGTTTTGATGGAGCAAAAAACTGGCGCTTTATTGACAATTTGCCTATTACTCAATACTACAAATTAGCTGTAGACGATAGCAAACCATTCTATAATATTTACGGAGGAACACAAGATAATAACACTCAGGGGGGACCATCTCGTACCGACAATGTGCATGGAATTAGAAATGCTGATTGGTATATAACATTATTTGCAGATGGACATCAACCAGCTACCGAACCAGGAAATCCAGACATTATTTACTGTGAGTGGCAAGAAGGTAATTTGAATCGTATTGATAAGTCGACAGGTGAAATCATTCATATTCAACCACAACCAGGAGCAGGAGAACCTACCGAGCGATTTAATTGGGATGCTCCAATACTTGTTAGTCCGCATTCAGCAACAAGATTATACTTTGCCTCACAACGATTGTGGCGTTCTGAAGATCGCGGAGATAGTTGGCTGCCTATATCAGGTGATCTTACCAAAAACCTGAATAGAATACAACTTCCTATTATGGGCGCAACTCAAAGCTGGGATAATGCCTGGGATTTCAATGCCATGTCCAACTACAATACAATCACCTCTATTTCAGAATCTTCTGTTCAAGAGGATTTAATTTATATTGGAACAGATGATGGATTAATACAAATGACTGAAGATGGAGGCAAAAACTGGACTAAAATTGAGATTTCATCCATTCCAAATGTTCCTGCAACTGCTTTTATTAATGATATTAAAGCTGATTTATTCGATGCAAATACTCTCTATATAGCTCTGGATAATCATAAGTTTGGGGATCTGAAACCCTTAATTTTGAAAAGTACAAATAGAGGTAAATCATGGATATTAATTTCGAGTTCATTACCTCAAAAGACTATAGTTTGGAGACTTGTTCAGGATCATGTGAATCCAAACTTGATTTTTGCAGGAACTGAATTTGGACTTTACTTCACAATTGATGGAGGTGGCAAATGGATCAAGTTAAAAGGTAATGTTCCTACAATATCTTTTAGAGACCTTGCTATTCAACGAAGAGAAAATGATTTAATTGGAGCATCTTTTGGTAGAGGATTCTTCATATTCGATGATTACACTCCGTTACGAAATATAACAGAAGAGCAACTTAAACAAGAAGCACTTCTATTCACTCCTCGCGATGCTCAGTGGTACATACCACGTCCGGTTCTTGCTATGGGTGGAAAAGGTTCTCAAGGAGCTTCACACTACATTGCACCTAATCCTGATTTCGGTGCAAATCTCACCTATTACTTAGCTAATGATATCAATAGCCTAAAAAAAGATAGAAAGCGTAAAGAAAAAGAACTCCTTAAAACACAGAAGAATATTAAAGTTGCCAACTGGCAGGATGTTGAGGATGAAACGCTTCAAGAAGATCCTAAAATCATTTTAACAATTTCTGATGATGAAGGCAATGCAATCAGGAGATTGAATGGAAAAACATCAAAAGGGTTTCATAGATTGGCATGGGATCTTCGATATGCTCCGACAACAGCCATTCTGCGTAAAGAATCGAAAGTTAGCGACAACTTCAGAACACCAAAAGGCAGGCTGGTTACACCAGGAACATACTATGTTGGTTTATCTAAAGAAGAAAATGGTGTGATTAGTAAATTATCAGAAAAGCTTGCATTCAAGGTCATAAAAATGAGAGATGGTGCACTTTCTACAGATAAAATTGAGAACATTAGTGCTTTTTGGGAAAAAGCCTCAAAAATCCAAGGTAAATTATCTGCAATTAACCTTATAATGAAAAATTTGGGTACAAAATTAAAAGTTCTAAAAAAATCAATTAACAACTCACCTACTCTTCCTGGCCTTTTCGATAAAAGACTTCATGAAATTAGAAAACAATACCTTACTCTAGATCACAAACTGAATGGTCCAAAAGCACAAAGAGAAATTGGAGAAAAGCCAAAAACACCAACAATAAATAGTAGATTAATGACAGTTATTGTTGGTATCTCGTATTCGACTTATGGCCCAACAAAAACACATCGACAAAGCCTAAATCACATTGAATCCGAACTAAAAATAATCCAGAATCAAATTACAAAACTGGTTAATCAAGATTTACCTGCCTTTGAGAGGCAACTTCTAAAAGCAGGAGCTCCTTGGGGCGAGGGAATGTCAATTTCAGAATAATTATTGGCAAAAAAAAAGCCATCCTAAATTGAATTTAGGATGGCTTTAATATATTATAAGAAGTTACTAATCTAACTTGTGAATTAACAAACCTGAACGAAGCTTAGGCTCGAACCAAGTTGTTTTTGGAGGCATGATATTTCCTGTATCAGCGATATCGATTAATTGTTGCATAGACACTGCATACAATGCAAAAGCAACTTTCATATTACCACTATCGACACGTTTTTTCAACTCTCCTAATCCGCGAATTCCACCCACAAACTCAACTCTAGTTGTGGTGCGAAGATCTTCAACACCTAAAAGGTTATCCAACACATGACTTGACAAAATAGTTACATCTAAAACACCAATCGGATCCTTATCATCGTAAGTACCTTCTTTAGCATTTAGTTTGTACCATTTGCTATCCAAGTACATTGAGAATTCGTGCAATTTAGCAGGCTTGTAAATCTCTTCACCCATGCATTCAACATCAAATGTCTTATCCAACTTAGCCAAAAAATCAGCTTCAGTTAATCCGTTTAAATCTTTAGCTACACGATTGTAATCGATAATTGCCAATTGATTATCTGGAAAATGAACAGCCATAAAGTAATTGTATTCCTCATCACCTGTATGATTTGGATTCTTAGCAGCAAACTCATCACCAATGCGAGCAGCTGCAGCAGTACGATGGTGACCATCGGCAACATAAGTAGCAGGAACTTTAACTGCAAACAAGTCTTCCAACTCTTTATTAATCGCTGGATTATTTACAGGCCAAAAATGATGTCCAAATCCATCTTCAGCAACAAAATCGTACTCAGCGTCTTCGTTCTTTACGATATCTGCAACAATTGCATCAATTTCAGGAACAGCTTTGTATGAAAAAAATACTGGTTCAAGATTAGCTTCGGTATAACGAGTTAAAATCATTCGATCTTCCTCTTTATCGGGACGAGTTAATTCATGCTTCTTAATTATACCATTCCTGTAGTCTTCACAAGCAGCATTTGCAACAATACCGTACTGAGTTCTGCCATCCATTGTTTGAGCATAGATGTAAAACTTAGCTTCTTTGTCCTGAACCAACCATCCCTTATCCTGGAACATTTTTAAATTGGATACAGATTTTTCATACACCGCTTCTGAATGAACATCTGTTCCGACAGGGCAATCAATTTCGGCACGAGTGATATGAAGCAAAGATACATCCTTACCTTCAGCCATTTGAGCTGCTTCTTCTAAATTCATAACATCGTATGGCAAACAAGCCAAATCTTTTGATATTTCTTTTGGTGGGCGCAAACCCTTAAATGGTTTTAAAATAGCCATCGCGTTCTATGTTTTTGTTGTGTTTGTTGTTGTACTCTATTTAAATGCAAATTGCAGTCAAATATATAAGGTAGAAAACAAGAAGAAAATGACTTTCCTCTTGTTTTCTAAATATTACTTATTTACTCTGTAAGTTTCATCTCCTTTTTCGATGCAATTCACAATTTGATTGGCTCCGGCAATACCAGCATTGATATTTGCTTCAGCAGTTTGTGCACCCATTTTCTTTGGAGTAAAGAAAAATCTACCTTCAAATTTATCTGCAATCTCATCTTTACAATCAGGAGCAATATCAGAAATGTATGCAAAATCTTTACGAGCATCCATTAATTTAATCAAACCTTCTTCGTCAATCACCTCTTTACGAGCTGTATTCACAAGAACACCACCTTTAGGCATCTTATTCAATAAATCGAAATTGATTGAGTTTTTTGTTTTATCATTTGCAGGAATATGAAGAGAAACATAGTTACAAGTACTGTACAATTCCTCAACAGAATCAACAACCTGAACACCATCAGCTTCAATTGCCTCTTTAGCTACAAACGGATCGAAAGCATAAACTTCCATTCCAAAACCTTTTGCTATTTGTCCTACATAACGACCAACATTGCCATATGCATGAATACCGATTTTCTTTCCGCGCACTTCAACACCAGGTTTTCCGTTGTAACCTTTTCTTGCAAGAAATACCATCATTCCAAAAACCAACTCAGCAACAGCATTTGAATTCTGTCCAGGAGTGTTCATAGCAACAACACCATTTTCAGTACAAGCTTCTAAATCGATATTATCGTATCCCGCACCAGCACGAACAATTACTTTAAGATTTTTAGCTGCCTCAATTACTTCGCGTGTTGCTTTATCACTACGAATAATCATAGCGTCAACATCGGCAACAGCTGCTAACAAGTCCGCTTTATCAGTATAAGACTCCAACAAAACCAATTCGTAACCTGCACCTTCGACAACAGTTCTGATACTATCAACAGCTGCGGGAGCAAAAGGCTTATCGGTTGCAATTAATACTTTTGTCATTTTATTTGATATTTGAATTATGAAAAAATAAAATGTCATTGCCAGCCAAATCAAAGTAATTAAACAAATTACTTTAGTCGTTCCTCGTGCACCGAATGACAAATAAGCAGAAGATGGATTTCCCCACTTCTGCCCATTTACTATTATATTTATTTTACGTGAATGCTTTTGAATTCCTGCATGCAATCAACTAATGCCTGTACACTTGCTTTTGGTAAAGCATTGTAAGTAGAAGCACGAAAACCACCAACTGAACGGTGACCTTTGATTCCAGACATTCCTTTTGAGGTAGCAAATTCATAGAAATCTTTTTCTAATTCTTTGTACTCTTCAGTCATAACAAAACAGATATTCATTAATGAACGATCTTCTTTATTAATAACAGTTCCTTTAAACATAGGATTGCTGTCAATCTCGTTATATAGAACTGCAGCTTTTTCTTCGTTCATTTTCTGCATTGCAGATACACCACCTTGTTCTTTGATCCATTTCAAAGTTTGAAGAGCTGCAAAAACAGAAACAACCGGAGGAGTATTGAACATTGACTCTCCTTTAATATGAGTTGTGTAATCAAGCATTGTAGGAATCTGACGATCTACTTTACCTAAAATCTCATCTTTTACAATTACAAAAGTAACACCTGCAGGAGCAAGGTTCTTTTGAGCTCCACCATAAATCAATGCATACTTGGAAATATCAATCGGACGAGAGAAAATATCTGATGACATATCAGCGATCAATGGAATATCACAATCCATATCTTCCTTAATCTCTGTACCATAAATGGTATTATTTGTAGTAATGTGGAAATAATCCGCATCAGCAGGAACTTCGTATCCTTTAGGAATATAGTTATAAACAGTTTCT
Organism: Labilibaculum sp.; assembly: GCA_016760525.1. Classification (GTDB taxonomy): domain Bacteria; phylum Bacteroidota; class Bacteroidia; order Bacteroidales; family Marinifilaceae; genus Labilibaculum. The sequence goes on along the minus strand of JAESUW010000009.1, from coordinate 17,571 downwards.
TTTGAAGATGCTACTTCTACTACTTCACCAAAAAGTTTAGCTTCTTTTTGAGCTTTGTTTGCCCAAGCACCGGTGTTTAAATATGCCGATTTCTTAGCCATCAAGTTGTAAGGAATCATGCAGAACTGTGTTGATGCACCACCACCAACAAATAAAACTGAGTATCCTTCTGGAATACTTAGTAATTCTTTAAACAAAGCAATAGCCTCATCCATAACAGCAACAAACTCCTTGCTACGGTGAGATACTTCCATTACAGAAAGACCTGTGCCAGCAAAGTTTATAATTGCTTCAGCTGTTTTTTTAACGGTAAAATCAGGAAGAATTGACGGGCCTGCAGAAAAGTTGTGTACTTTCATTTTTTCAAACGTTTTAAATTTATTGTATTATTCCATATCCAAGGGCAAATTTGCAAATAAAAATTTATTTTAAGATGGTTTTATCTGTTAAAATGTATGTTTTAAAACAAATAATCTATCATCTTATCCCCCTTCTAATAGATTAATACCTACGCTCTGAAAAACAGAAACTTAACCCTAGAAAATTATTACTTATTCTTCATTCACAAGATGGTGTATTATCATCTTAATCCAAATATTCGAATTGTCATGAAAAATCTTTGTGAATTTGAATGGCATAAAGAACAAGTAAATCCCTAAAATTGAATTTTTCTTGTTATAAACCAGGTCAAATATATGAATTTATGTTCTAAAAATTCAGATTAAAAACTAAAAAAGCAGATACAATTAAATGCATCTGCTTTTTTATATCGTATTATATAGAATTCCTCTATACTTTATAGAAAGGAATTTTTGTGATTTTAGCCTTAATTGCCTTATTTCTAACACGAATAAAAATCTCCGTATCAATCTTATAAAATCCTTCTTTAACATATCCCAATCCAATTGACTTCCCAATCATTGGAGCCATTGTTCCTGATGTTACTTCACCTATTTCATTCCCGTCTGCATCTTCTATTTTATATCCGTGACGGGCAATACCTCTATCAACCAATTCAAATCCTTTTAAACGACGTTTTGGTTTCTCTTCTTTTTGTTTTTCGAAAAACTCACGATCAATAAAATCATTTCCTTCCACAAATTTAGTAATCCAGCCTAAACCAGCTTCAATTGGAGTGTGATCCTCATCAATATCATTTCCATATAAACAGAATCCAACTTCCAAACGCAGTGTATCACGAGCAGCTAATCCTATTGCCTGAATTCCAAATTCTTCTCCTGCTTCCATTACAGCATTCCAAAGCTTAACTCCATCTTCGTTCGATACATATATTTCACATCCACCTGAACCGGTATAACCAGTAGTAGAAAAAACAGCATTTTTAATTCCTGCAATATTCACTTTTTGAAAAGTGTAATACTCCATATCTTCAATAGGACAATCCACAATTTTCTGCATTGCTTTCAAAGCCAGTGGTCCTTGTACTGCCAACTGACAAATTTCATCAGAGGCATTGTAAAGCTCAGTTCCAACTTCTAATCCCATTTCCTCGGCATTTTTACAACACCAATTCCAATCTTTCTCAATATTTGCAGCGTTAACAACCAACAAATAAGTCTCACTATCAATTTGATATACTAACAAATCATCTACGATTCCACCTTTTCCGTTTGGAAAACAGCTGTACTGCACTTTTCCATCAGAAAGTGCGGCTACATCATTTGTTGTCAGTTTTTGTACAAAACTAAAAGCCTTTGGGCCTTTTACCCAAAACTCTCCCATATGAGAGACATCAAAAACGCCTAATTTTTCCCGAACACATACGTGCTCATTTTTAATTCCGGTATATTCAATAGGCATATTATACCCAGCGAATGGTGCCATTTTCGCACCTAATTCTTCATGAAAGCTAGTGAATGCTGTTCTTTTCATTTGTTTAAGTATTTGGAGCAAAATCTTCAATATTTTTAAAACCCCGAGGTCTTTTTTAGTGAAGATTTACCTGAAAAAAATGTTATTAAATTATGTTTGTGTTATACAATTGCAAATGTAAAAAAATTTCTCAGATATCGTTTGCAAGAATAAATTAGTTTGCTCCAAAAGGTTTGCTTGCAATTCCCAGACGGTAACCACCTTTAAATAAAACAACAAAAGCATCCTTAACTCCACAAGCATCTCTATACTTGGCTGCGTCTTTAAATGTTAGAAACTCACCAATGGTATATTTGTGCCAATTTTCTACAAATAAATGGTCAATAACATCTCCCCCTTTATATCTATTAAAAATCTCTTTGGGATGCATTTCTTTTCTTGCTGCAGCAATTTGAACTCTGTAAATAAAATCCTCCTCAACTAATTCTTGCTTTACAGGTACTTCTGTTAAGGCAACCGCCTCACTTTTGACACTTACAACAGGAATAGTAACAGGAACTTCAATTTTTGCTTCGGGAATAACTTCTACAGGAATTTCCGGTTCATCTACTTCAGCAACAAATACCTCTTCAATAACAGGTTCGGGTATTTTTTCACAATAAATATCAAATCCTCCTTTACCTCCGCTACGCTCGGATGCAAAATAAAAAACACCATCCTGATCTTCGCAATAAGTAATATCATTATCAGAACTATTGATTGGATATCCCATATTTTGCGGCTTTCCCCAAACTCCAGTTCCCTCTCGTTCACACTTAAAAATATCATATCCACCCATGGTATTATGTCCTTTCGAACTAAAGAACAGCTTTGCCCCATCTGCACTTATAAACACATCTCCTTCGTCATATTCAGTATTAATATCACCACCAATATTCATAGGCTTGGACCATTTAGAATCCGACTCCTTGCTGCAATAATAAATATCACACTCGCCAAAGCCTCCTTTGCGATTACTTACGAAATAGATTTCATCACCCGATAGAGGAACGCTGGCAGAACTCTCCCGCGAATCCTTTTCATTGATAAATTTAACTGCTTTCCCAATTTTCCATTTCTCTTTCACTTTCTCAGCAAAAAACAAATCGCCCTCTCCAGATTTACTATTATAAAATACAAACTGCTTATCGCCAAATTTTGAGAGTAATGTTGAATTTACATTTTCACCCAGGTTATTTTTTTCTTCTACAACCTCACTCCACGACAAATCATTCCTATCAGATTTAAATAATTTTTCAAAAAACTTCTGATCCTCCGGCGATCTCGAATCATCCTTAAGTCCTCGTCGTGAGCTAAAAAACAAACTGCTATCCAGTATCTGAGGATTAAACTCATCATATTCTGAATTTAATTGTCCTTCAATCATTTGGATTTCCAAATCACCAGTTTTTCCCAGTAAGACTCTACCATTTCGGCACTCCTGAATGTGCTTATCACTAATCGGTAAAAGTTCTTTCTGCTCTTTGTAATTATTTTGTTCAATTAGTTCTTTATTCATTTTAAAATGAATAATTGCTTCAGAAAAATTATTCTGATACTTATAAGCCAAACCAATTAAAAAATGAATATCTGCACTGATATCGGCATTAGCCAATTGCGCTGACAACAAATACGACAATGCCTCATTTCTAGGTCCTGAAATTAAATAACAAACACCGATATTATAATTTAACTCCGGATTGTTGTCATTTGATTTACATGCACTTAAAAAGAGATCTAAACTTTGCGGCACAAATCCTATACCTTTCTCATATAGATTATTCGCCTTTTTAATCTGGCCAAAAGCCTTTTTCCGATTAGGTTCATTATCAACAAATTCAGATTTTTTGACAGGTAACAATTCTTGCCCGGTTAAATTCCCGGACAGCAATAAAACAAATAAAAAAACAATGCTAGTAAACTTCCAGATCATAGACATTTAGTTATAATTGTGTTCAGATAAAATTCTATTAAAAACTGATGTTACGAAAAAAAAAATCTTTTGTTGAGTTTAATCGTTATTATTTATAATAAATTACAAATTTTAAATTAGGGCATTATAATCAATAAATCCATGGATTTAAAGCACTAACAGAATAGCAGGTGCAATAGGTATATTGAAAATAAATTAGTATTATTGCATATAATATAATGAAAATTTTGCTCAACATATAGTGTTGTTTCCTATCGATTTAAGAGTTGAATTTATTAAAACAGGTAAACAAAAGTTAAATCTAACAAGCTGATCTCAACTGAATGACTCAAGGTGAAAAAATTACTGATTTGTCCTATTTAAAGGAGATGTCGGGAAATGACAATAGCATCATAGGAGAAATGATTGATATTTTTTTAGAACAAATTCCTGAATTTGAAGACGAAATATCAAAATCTTTCGAAACTCAAAATTGGCAAGAATTAGGTGCTGTTGCACACAAAGCGAAATCGTCAGTTAGAACTATGGGCATGGAGAAATCAGGAGATTGTTTAGAACAATTAGAGCATTTATCAAAAGGAAATCTTAAATTTGAATTACAACTAAAAAAAGAGAAAGGCATTGAATATAGTCCTCAAGATGAAAAAAACTGGTCTAATGTGAAAAACGAAACCATGAATGACATTGAATTAAAACTTATTCCTGTATTCGTTGAAGAGTTTTTAGCACAATGTCCTTTAGCTACAACTGAATTAAAAGAAACCTTAAGACAACTATAATTACAACAACCATATTTTACTACTATGAACATTGAAACCAAACAGGTAGACTCTATAACAATAATGAAATTGGGAGAAACTAATCGTTTGTACGCCTTAAATGCAAATATTGCAAAGGAGAAAATGAATGAATTTTTATCTCAACCTAAATCTCGATTAATTATTGATTTTGAAGAAATAAGCTTTATTGACAGCTCAGGATTTGGTGCCCTTTTATCTGCTCTTAAAACTTCAAAAGAACACAGGAGTTTTATAAAGCTTTGCAATATCAACAGAGATGTAATGGAACTTATTGAATTAATGCAATTGGATTCAATTTTTGATATTTTGCAAGACCAAACTGCTTGTCTTAACAGTTTTTCAGCAGTCGAATAAAACGCTTATATGGCAAAAGTTTCGCCAAACATACTAGTTGTTGATGATGACATTGTTATCTTAAAGTTTATTGAGTTTACTCTAAAAGGCTTGGGTTATCAAACGACTCTTGCAAAAAACGGAAAGGAAGCTATTGACAAAGCTAAAAGTCAACATTTTGACCTTATAATTTCAGATTTGTATATGCCATTAATGGATGGCAACGAACTGGTTAAAAGACTACGGCAAACACCTGAATACCGACACACTCCTTTCATTTTCCTATCTGGTAATACTGAGGAAGAAACTTGGATTAAAAATTTAAATGATGGTGCGGATGACTTTATCACGAAACCGATCAAACAAAAGATTTTTATCTCAAAGATAAAATCTCATCTAAAAAAAGCATACTTAAGAAAAGATATTCTAGATGGTGCCAGAAAAGATGATGTCAGTTTTGAAAAAGGAAATCTGATTTATTGTGCAAATAGAATAAAACCTTTTCCTCTACCAAGAAAACACCTTAAAACGAATATTACTGCGGTCTATACTGATTCCGATTTCTTCATGGCTCTTCAAGACACTAATACTTGGGGCATTATAATTGACGATAAGGCAAACTGGGCTATCTCAATATTGGATAAAATAACGGAAATTGTTTCGAATCATATTCCAATAAATATCCTTGTTACCGATGCAAATGACATGGATAAAATAGATAAACTATTGCAGTCCAAAATAAGTAGCTTTCTTTTTAAAAACCTGAATCCAAAACTCATTATTCACCAAATAAATTCTAATGTTCAGCGTGAACATGATTTGAAAACCAAATATTTAAATGCACTAAACTCTGCAGCAAAAAGATCTCCAATTCGTTTCGAAAATGAATTTCAAGATACAATTCGTGACTATAATATTCAGATTTTGCATCGACCATACAATAAATTACCTGGAGGTGATTATTACGAAATTATTGATGTTGATCAAAATAGAAAAATACTGATATTGGGTGACGTAATGGGGAAAAAATGGGATGCATGGTTCTTTGTTCCTGCATATATTGCCTACATCCGAAGTACCATTAATTTTTTCCTTAACCGACAAGAGCTCGATTTTGTAGAATCTCCCGGTAAATTCCTCGAAATCATCAATGAGTATCTTTTTAAAGACATTCAACTTACTGAAGTATTTACGACTCTAAGCATTATATCTCTTTGCACATCGTCCAATAAAATTAGTATTGCTTCGGCAGGCGCCCTTCGACCTTTTTACTTTGATGGTACTGAAAAAACGATTTCTCAATTAAATATTACCGGAACCTTATTAGGTGTCGTAAAAGAGTGTAAATACCGAAGTTTAGTTCAGGAGTTTAACATAGGAGATAAACTATTCCTTTATACCGATGGATATACAGAAGCTGTTAATGACAGAACTGGTGAAATGATTGGTGATGAAGCTATGTTTTACATTCTTGACAATAATAAAGAAAAAGAAATTATTGAACCTATGGATGTAGAATCGGAACTGACACAAATTTACAACGTCTCTAAATTTGATGATGATCGTACCTTACTGTTAATCCAAAGAAATTAGACCCAAATCTCATTTTTCTCCTTTGTTTTTTTCATTTTTGCATAAAAATACAACAACAACAACAACAACAACAACATGCAACCAAACGAAATTATTGGATGGATGGGAAGCATTCTTTTTGCAATTTGTGCTCTTCCTCAAGTAATCCACACTTGTAAACTACCCTGCGCCAAGAGCGCTGGGCTTTGTCAATTATAAGTATCAAACAACTTAAGTTGTTTGATATACTCTTCCCTACCTTGATTTTTTATATAATTCTCTATTATTCCCCTATCTCCTCTCCCACTTACAGTCCCAATATAATAGCCGTCTGACCAAAATTCACCACCCCATAACTGTCGCTTTATTTCTGGAAATTTCTGAAACAATAACCGTGAGGTAATACTCTTTACCAGTCTTACTACTTGACCACCTGAATATTTTGGCAAAAACCTACATAACAAGTGAACATGATTCTCATCATAACCTACTGTTTGAACATCAATATAGTATCGTTCTTTGAATCCCTTTAAGATTGACAACATCTCTGATTCTATTTCTTCTTGAAATACACTCCTTCGATATTTTATTGTCAGCTGTATATGATAATAGCATTCCGAAACATTATGATGCCAATACCAAATATCTTCTGTTATTTTTACCATACGGTAAAATTAACAATTATCCTGCTTCGCAGGATACCAATTCAGCCCTGTGTCAAGAACACAGGGATTTAATGCCATTCTTTAAACAGCATATAAAAAGGATGTCCATTACGAACATCCTCTAAAATAATATGATTACAGTTGGTATTACATTTCAAATTCTTCTACATCTACTCCACCTTCTGATCTTCTTTCACGCTTCATTTTATAATTGTTAATTTTAAAGCTTAGTTTCAGATTAAATGTAGGTGCTTTTCCATTAAACTCGCTGTGGTTGTAAAAATTATCTCCCTCATACAAGGTTTCATGTTTTGCTGTTCCGAAAATATCACGTACCTGAAAAGTTGCAGATAGCTTACGTTTCATGAAATCACGCTTTATAGCTGCTGATGTTGTAAAATATCCTTTTCGTTTTCCTTGAGCCCAGTTTGTGTCCGACTTATAATTTGCAGTGAACTGAAATCGTGTTGCTTGATCAAAAATGATTGTGGAGTTATTCCTCAAACTCCAATTGTAACTTTCAGTAGAGAAATCCGAATAAAGATCCTCATCTGACGAATTCGTAATTATAAAATCACCTTCTTCTTTGTAATGATAGAAATTACCAATTAAGTCATTCTTAAACCAATTGGCAAAAGATAGATTAAGCGTTGCTTCTATACCTAAAGAATAATCATTTCCTACATTTACATTAGTACTCTTCATAACATTACCTTGCTCTTCCCAAGGATATCTAACCCGTTCGATTTTATTGTGAGTCACTTTATAATAAGTTTCGATTGAAATAGATTGGTCTCCAAATCGTTTCATAAAGCCCAACTCGTAAGAATCAATATATTCAGGATCCAAATCCGGATTTCCTTGTCGCACATTATATGCATCAGTCCAGGTAACGAAAGGCTCTAAATAGTGACCACGAGGACGCTGAATTCGTTTGGTATAACTCGCCATTACCTGATTATCCGAACCCAAATCAATTTGTGTATGGATGGTTGGAAAGAAATCCCAACGCTTAATGGTAAAGGTTTCTAATTCATCCTTAAAATCGATTTCACGATTGGTATATTCCGATCTGAAACCAAGCTGATAGCCAAACTTTCCAATTTTTGAAGCATAAGTTGCATACAAGCCATGCACCTGTTTGTCGTAAGTTACATCATGACTATATAATGGCTGGGACTCGTAGACTCCTGATCCCACAATATATTCCTCTTGCTTTGTATCTGCCTCACTTGAACGAATCTGACCTTGGTATCCGAACTCAAACTTTGCATCTTTTCCCAAAGGCAATGTGTAATCGGAACGGATCTCCCATCTTGTGCCTGGTCCATTTTCTGTAGCAATTTTCCCCGATGTTTGATCACCGTTAGCATCGAAAAGCTCATTGGTAGAATGCTCATCACCGCTTCCCCGATGTGAATAACTTACTTGCGAAGCTAATTGATGACCTTCACCACTAAATTTCCTTACGTAGGAAAAATTTGTGTTTACAAAGCTCATTTCCTTATTCCAAAGATCTTCACTATCGTAAAGCATTTTTTCAGGATTATCACTTGAAAATTCCTGATAATCGAGAACCGAACCACGTTGCATTTCCCGATTCCCGTATCTAAAACCAAAAGAAATTTGATTTTTATCGTCGATATCAAAATCGAAACCTGTTCGAATACCGTAGCCCGAACGCTTCATTAATGATTCTCCATTAGAGATTACAGAACTGGTAAGTCCATTAAAAATCGTTCTGTTTTCTGTATTACTTGAACCTTCATGCTGTCGGTTGCTATAATCCAATCCAAAATTCCAATTCCAATTTTTCTTGCGGTAATTAATTAAAATATCACCACTACGATTGTCCTGACTTCCCATTGAAAGATTAATAACACCATTCAAGCCCTTTTCAGTATTTTTTTTTGTGATAATATTAATAATACCTGCTGTTCCTTCCGGATCGTATTTTGCGGAAGGATTGGTAATAATTTCGATATTCTCGATAACACTTGCAGGCATTTGTTGTAAAATATCCGCAGCATCCAGAATAGAAGGTTTTCCATCAACTAAAACTGTAAAATTAGAATTTCCACGCAAACTTATATTTCCCTCAATATCAACACTAACCGACGGCACATTCTCTAAAACATCAACAGCAGTTCCGCTGGCAGCTGTAATTTGCCTGCTAACTGGAATCACTTTTTTATCAATTTTATATTGCACAGGTAAACGTTCCGAGGTCACCATCACCTCACCTAATGATTCGGAAGATTGTCTTAAATTTACAGTCTTTAAATCCGCCAGTTTTCTACTTTTTTCAATAGGGATATTTCGAACTACAGCTTTATTATAACCAATAAAAGTAATTTCGACATAGTATTTTCCAGGCTTCAGTTTTGTTAGTTCGAAAGCACCGTTTTTATTGGTAATAGTTCCATCAATAAGGCTTGAGTCGGCCATAGTGTAAACAGAAACGGTTGCGTATTCAACAGGAGTATCCATAGCATTGTCCATCACAATACCTTTTATTACTCCACCTTTCATTACCGGCTTTACCACCAGTTCCTCTGCCTTTACTGTGTTCACTACAAAGCATAAGCAGATCAGAAGAATTAATCTATTCATTAAAGTTGATTATTAAGATTCCTAAAATTTGTCCAAACAAACTTACTACTCATTAGCTTAAAATATTTACAAATATCGAATTTTAGATTTTCGTTAACATTTGTATGATAAAAAAGCAAAGCAGCCAGACTTTCATTACTCTTTATAGACAATAGAAAGGACAAAAGGTTTAATCTAAAAGTTTATTCATTCCTGAATTTTTAGAAGAAACTACAACAGGCTCCACTTTTCGATGGCATTTTGCCCCATTTCCAGTCCCAATTCATAATCTTTTATCAGGGTTTGATAATCTTGCGTAAATCTTTTGGTCTTGAAATTTTCGGGAGGACAAATATCAATTATCTGAAAGTTTTCAGGAGGATTTTGAATAAAATCAATTGATGAATTGTAGTTATCAGGACGGTTTAACAGAGCTTTCACCAATCCTGGATGCTTCCTAAAAAGAAAACTTGCCAATTTAGACTCTATTCCCTTTTTCATTCGATAAGAATTTGGTCGAGAACGAATCACCATAATTTTAGTAGCCCCTTTTTCAACCGCTCTTTGAATGGGGATTGGTGCAGAAACACCTCCATCCGACACAATCTGATTGTCTATTTTCAGGAAATTACGATAAAAAAGAGGAACTGTACAGCTCGCTTTCATTACATGACTAAGGCTTTCTGCATTGGGTTTGATAAATACCGAACGTCCATCCGAATTCAGGGTAACTCCAATTTCAAAATCAGGATTATTGGCAAACAGCACATCAAGATCGATAGGCAATTCACGGGTAGTGATATCCCACGACCAGTCTAAATCCATTAAATGACCACCTCTCAAAAATTTCTTCCAACTAATGTACTCTGGTCGTAAAGAATAATCTGTAAACATCTTGAGGTTTCTCTCTTTCTGCTTAGAAAGATAGGCAGATGCATTTACAGCTCCGGCAGAAACACCAATTACTGAATGGAAAGGATTAAATTCCTTCTCGATGAACTGATCTAAAACGCCTGCCGCAAAAATACCGCGCATTGCTCCACCTTCTACGACTAATGCTGTTTTACTATTTGGGTTAATCATTGAGTTTTGCTATTACATTATTGGTGCAATTCTTTTTTAATTAAAGCTTCGACCATTTGGGTTAATTCAATTGCAGTATAATTGGCCGGCTCAATCGGATCAAGTACTTTATAACAAACTTTAGCTCCCAAGCTTAATGGAAACATTCCTTTTTCTTCAATTTTATAATTCCCGTCAATTACAAATGGAACTATTAATGCATTAGGTGCAGCCTGAAGTAAAGCTTCTATCCCACCAGCTTTAAACTCTTTCATTACACCTGTTTTACTCCTTGTTCCTTCTGGAAAAATACTAGCTGCATAATTATTTTTAGCAATCAACTCTCCCAGCTTGTAAATTTCGGGTATTGCCTGCGACCGGTTCTTTCTATCGATTAAAGCCGCACCCGAATGACGAAGATTGTAAGATACACTCGGAATATTTTTAGCCAATTCATTTTTAGAGATAAACTTAGGGTGATGCTTTCTAAAAATCCAAACAATTGGCGGTATATCGTAGACTCCCTGATGATTTGAGATAATAATTAAAGGGCGATCTGTTGGGAGATTAATTTTAGGCAATGGGCCAATACGAACACCTAAAAAGATAACCACACGCATTAAAAAAAAGTTTAAAACATCTACGGATTTCTTATGAGCCTGATAACCGAAAAGCTTATGACAAAATACCTGTACCGGATGAAAAATAACCAACAAAAGTAAAAACAGAATATAAAATATAAAACTGAGAAGATAGGATAAGATCTTGATCATTTAATTTTTGATTTTAAATTTCTTCACAAAAGAACAAAAAAATCATTTATCGATAAAATGTTGTGAAAGAAATTGATGAGATACCAGCACAAATCTAAAAAATTTAACCGCCAAAAGAACAATAATCTGTAATGACGAATTCAACAACAAAGAGCACAAAGTATTGCACAAAGTATCTCAAATATTCTGTTTATTTTCTTTGTGTGCCTTCGCGATATCCTTATGTGTCCTTGATGGTTAAGCACCTGTTATGCAAAAAAAAAGATCCCTGTGTTTATTAGGAATCTTTCTATTTTATGACCTTTTGATTACCATTTATAGGGCAAAACGCATAATGACGGTGTACTTCAATTTAATTTTTTGAAAATCAAGAACAGGCATATCCATCTTTGCCATAGTGCTCATTCCTCGAATACGAATCGCTGTATTTGCATATTCATTTTTATAACGCGATGATGTTTCGTTAATGTAGATGGCCTTCCCAATTTTCTGACCAATTGCCTCGGCCAATGCCGTCGCTTTTTCTTTACCTGCTTTTACAGCATTAATCTTAACTTGTTTGCGATATTTTTCAATTTCTGAATGATCTACTTTCAGAATATTGATATTGGAAATTTTAATTTTTTCCAACTCAACAAAAACCTTTGCTAAACTTTGTGAATCATGCACCAACAATTCGAAATTCTTCGATTTACGTACATCATCACGTTTAATAAAATGATTCTGTAAATTACTTGCAAAATCAGATACGGAAAGTTGTTTCTCCAAATCGATTCCTGCCTTTTTCAAAGCAACAAACATTTGCTTTTCTAATACCTCAATGCTTTCCTTGTTCTTGGTATCTTGCTCGTCTAAATGAATATTTAGATAAATTTCATCCGGAACAATCTCTAATTCTGCCAATCCTTTTACCTCAATATAATTCTGATCGATAAAGTTTTTTTGTCCTTGTGCCATTGTACTCCAACTTAGGAAAACGGCTAACAATAGTATTACATTTTTGTTCATATGCTTCTATTTTTTCGTGTGTTTGTATTTCAGATAATTTACGAAATTTTAGTAAACAAATACCGTGCTAAACAGTATTCTTTGTTCATGAAAAATGAAATTTATTTCAATCTTCTTGTACACAAACTACCTCACCGAACAGAAGTGTAGCAGTATTGAATTAATAATATTTTATTAAATTCGAGTCCATATTACTAATAAAAATCAATGTATAGCTTACCAGCAATAAACAAACAGTCAAGCAAACAGGAAGTTATAGACCAGCTTGTAAAGAAATTTGCGCCTTATGCACAAAACCTTCTTATTTCGGGAGGAGATTTTAGTTACATGAACATGTATGCCGATAATTTCCGCGATCCATTACTCAATCAGACCAATTTTACGGAATATGATATTTACAGCATTTTAAATGAAGCCTGCGATATTAGCTGGAGAAATCAGGTGAATCAGTAAAAAACATTTTGTAGGTAATAGTGTCTTTTTGAATGCTATTGGGCTCTCTCCTTTTTTTAAAGCTTTCAGCTATTAGAAAATAAAATCTCACTCAAAAAATATCCTTGCTGTCAATTCAATTTCCGAAAGCTACAAAACACGAAGTTTTGAATCATGCCCGAGGGAGTTTTATGGTCGACCGAAATACACTTTATTTTGGAAAAGAAATTAGTCAATAAATCGGTCATCGAAGATTCAGAATACTGTTTAATTTCAATACCACTGCATTTTTGTGGCCCCTGTTCCGAAAAAGTCCCAATAACTAAAACACCTTCCGGTTTGATATTTTTCTGAGCAGTGTCCAGATAATTTGAAATATCCTGTTCGTCGGTTAAAAAGTGAAAGGCCGCCCGGTCGTGCCAAAAATCATATTTTTCAGTAGGTTTAAATGTAGCAGCATCTGCAACGATCCAAGTTACCTTTTTGGCTCTTTCGCCAAGTCGTTGCTTTGCTTTATCAATTGCAATTTCAGAAATGTCGAGAACGGATAGGTTCTGATAGCCCAGATCCAATAAATGATCAACCAACAAACTGTCACCACCTCCAATATCAATGATTTTTGCCGACTTATTTACATTGAATTGTTTAAAAAAATCGAGAGAAGTTTCCGGCGATGATTGGAACCAACTTGCATCTTTCAATTCTTTCGATTGATAAATAGTCTCCCAATGCTTTTTACGATCAAAATTGTTCATTTGCACCTGATATATTGCTTCATTTACTACGTTTGGATAAAACGCATCAGTAATAGTAAGAATCTTATTTCTGATTACACTATAGAAAGACTGATTTCTCATGTATTCTCACTATTTCTTCCATCTTTCCAAACGCCCAATACCTCGAATAAAAAGCCACGAAATAAACTTTGAATGCGCACCTTCAATCAGTTTTTGTTTGCAGAAATTCTAAAAATAGGTTAGCGTTCCGGTATAAGTAGTTTTCTTCCACTGGTACTTAATCTGGAATTCTTTAATATTTCTTCTATCATAACTGATCTGTTTATGGCTGAAAACTGGTCTAACTATTTAAGCGGTTAAGAACAATATTAAAGCGAAACCTAAAGGCCTCGCTTTATTTTTATTTAATTCTTCTTTGCCATCGCTTTTATAATACGATCTTCTTTAATTAATACATCCTTCAAAAGAAGCTGGTGTGGAAACTGCTTGTACTTAGAATTCTTAAATCCTTCCAAAATATTCCCCATTGAACCAGCTGTAATGAGCGATAGGTTTATTTCAAATTCTAAATCACACTCGTTTATGAAATCATCACTAAATTCGGGTGCTACAAGTAAGGACTTAACTACATTAAAACCGCTATCCTTAGCAAGATTAACGTAAGATTTCATTTGTCTCGAAACAGAGCTAAATTTATTATACCCACTCTCTTTTACTGTCTTACATTCTACTATTATTACATCATCATTTCCTAAATTTAATACTAAGTCCATCTTGTTTTTAGCATTGTTTAATCTCTTTTTTAAAACCTCATCAACATTAAATCCCAATTTTTCGAAAATGGTCTTAGTTACATCTTCAAATTTTAATCCTAACTCACTCTCTTTTATACTTATTCCATTTTCTCGTAATAATTCTAAATTTCGATAACCAATCGCCTCATAGTTCTCAATCATTAAATTTTCAGCGTCTTTATATGCGTCTAAAATATTGAAAACTAAATCTCCTCTAGATTTTAATTCCTTTACTGATATAAATGCTTTTAAATCATCATTTATTAGAATATCTAAAATATCTCGTGGTTTAATATTGTAATCCAATAAAGTACTTGAATTGATTATTGCATCTTCATGCATTTCAAATTCACGTAAAAAAACTTTTCTGAATGATTTTAATTCTTCATTCAAATCAATTAGCAATTTTTCATAGCCTTCAATAGAAATACCAACCTTTTCATCCTTTTCCTGATATTGAAAATAGGTTACGATATTGTCAATCTTTTCTTCTACTGTTACTCCTTTAAGCGTATTGTCAATTTGCAGACCATTACTCCATAGGTCATTTATAATTTTTTTCTTCTCTGTTAAATTTGTTCCATCCTTATAAATCTCATTCAGTAACAAATTTGTGAATGAAATCCCATCTTGAATAATTCTCTTAATCTTAGTTTCATAATCAAGATCCTTAAGGCTTATATTGTGTTTACGACATACAATATTTATTTGAGGTTCTTTAAATGTCTTTAATACTCTTCGGTAATATTTATCTGCTATTTCTTTATTACGGATATTTCTTAGAACAGCAACCACTTCGTCTGCAATGTAAATTAGATTATTCTTTCGGGAATAGAATATTGCTCCAATGTTTTTCAAAAATGTTATAATGCTATCAATATCCAGTTTTACTGGAGGAATAGTCAAATAATTAATTAGTTTAACATCTTCTTGTGATAACTCAAGTTTATTTGAAAGTGTGACTAAAATGGACAATTCGTCATCTGTAATTTTTTCATCTCTATTATTTTCACCATCATTTTTGTAGGCTGTTTCCACACAAGCTCTATAAATCTCATAGTCTCTTTTTAAAGTATCTGAAATCTCCGATTTATCAGTTTCTAATAGAACTTTTAATCCTTGTGTTCTCTTCTTAATATTTTGTAATTCCTTATCATATAACCTAGCAAGCCAATCCTGTTTTAAAATACAGTTTCCATCTTTGATAATTATATCAATTAGTATATCTAGCTGTGATGTAGTGTTTACAAACTCTGCTCTTATTGTCTCAGCAAACTCACTTTTAATTAAATCGAATACTTTTGCGATATTAATACTATCAACATTCTTTAAATCATTACTCGTATCAGATAATATCTTATCAATCTCATTACTATTCTTTGGATTAGAAGATTTAATACTATCAATAATCTTTAAAAATGAATTTTTTTCTAACGAATTTACGTTGTCTAGTATTCTTACAAGTTTCATGGTTTACAATTTTTTTAATATGTCCGTGACTTTTGAATCAAGTTGATCAATTTTTCTTTCCAGTTCATCATTATTATCACTAACCATTGAATCAACAAAAATGGAGTTAACCAATGAAAGTCCAAAAATTCCTCCTGTGAGGACTATGAATATGAAATAAAGATATGTAAAGAAAGAAGCTAGCTTAGAGTAGGACTCTGTAATTTGCTCAGGAATCTCATACCAACCTTCTACAGTAAAAATCTTAAAGGTTGAATAAAGAGAAATCATAGGATTTTTGAAATTTTCAGATCCACTTTCTCTAAAAAGATAAAATGAGAGCATTCCTATTACGAATATATAAATGACAAAACTTATAAAAATGAAAACCGAAGCTTTTAAAGCTCTTTGTATTCCTGATAATAATTCACTGACATTAGGAATAAATTTAAAAAATCTGAAAGCTTTAAATACCCTCAGTATCCTAAACACTAGCAAAAAACTAAGATCTACAAAGTTCGCATTAAGTAAAAAAGTTAATAATGCAGGGAGGGACAATAAAATTAAAATGAAATCAAACAAATTCCAATTTGATTTAAAATAGCCTATAAACTTAAATTCTTTCAGCTTAATAAGCATTTCAAGAATAAAAAGTATGGTAATTGAATTGTCAATAAATAATAATAACCCATTATTCTCTGCCGATACATACCCTCCAATAAACAGAATGACTGAATTCAATAGAATCAGACTTAATATAAATTTATCATTTAAGAATAGTTTTCTAATCATTAGATTTCATTTAACTCTCCAATTTACAAAACAATAAAGCCCTAACAAAAAATTATTATAGTTATTTCGGAGACCATTATAGATTAACTAAATAAAGGATAATGTTATCTTTTATTATTTAACGAAGCAAGACTAGTTCGCCTCTTTTTTTTATCAAACCTAATGAACAACCCCGGGGCAGAGCCCCGAGGTATCAAAAGGAGTTTGCTCCGCAAACGTATTCGTTTCCGACCCAGAGGGTCGGGGTATTAAACCATATTATGAAATAAAAAAAGTGGAAGAATCTCTTCTCCCACTTTCATCTTTTACTAGTAAGCCAGCCCATTTGTATTTTTTGGAAACAGCAAGTTCTTCAATAATCTTACGAACTAAATAAATTACTATCAATTTCACTTTTCAGATAGTCTGGCGTTTACCTGTATATTTGTGTGACAGATTCTGATGACAGCGTCTTTGTACACCAGACAAAGACAAGATTCGGAATACAAAACAGCCAAATCCCCACCTAGCCTGCCATTAAATATTACAGACTGATATACTCAGTATTTTTTTTAACAACTTAATTAAGATCTTAGTAGGCTTGCCAAACTCAAATTCAGTCCCATTTCAAGTATTTTCGCCAGTTGTGTTGTTCTCTGAAGCCCAGAACTTCACGAATTTTTCGATTTGAATACAATGCTTCATGCTCCCCCATTTCACGAATAATTGGCACGTTAGGGAAGAACTCTTCAGCCAATTTTTTGCTGGGAATAATGGC
>JAESUW010000051.1 GCA_016760525.1 Labilibaculum sp. | reverse complement strand
GCCGTGGCGTGTCCCTACCATTTACATATTTTCCAAGGCCTCGCCAATCAAGCCTTTTAATTTTTCGATATTTTCAATACCTACTGATAATCGAATAACACCCGGCAATGAGTATTTTGCACCCAAACAGGTTCTACAGGGAATAAAATGGTATCTACTTGCCTAATGTTGGAACCAAAGGAATTGTTTCTTCTAAAGCTACAATAAAGCGATTGCATTCGCTCTTTTGTCCTCATCGAAACTTCCTTTGATATCGAAAGTTAACATACCACCATAACCTTTGTGCCTTGTGTAACTCCAGAATTCCAGAGCTTTCCATTAAAAGAAAGAGAAGAATGTCCTGAAAAAAGGAAGTTTTTTTTCAAGACAAAGGAGAGAAATACTCTCCAGAAAGCTTTCAAGACAACAACTACTAATCAATTTACCTTTGGCTTTAATTTAAATTGAATACAAAAGTAAACATATCTGTTTACTTTATTGTATATTTGTAAATACAACTATTGACATTTATGTGTTTTTGTAAAACTAAAACATTACAAACAGTGAGAAATAAAAAGAAACTCTTAATTGAGCAATTAGACCAAAAAATAAAACCATTTCAAAAAACGGAAATGGTAATGGTTCCATACAAGGGATGGATAAACACCATACGTACAACACTTAATATGACAATGGCACAACTTGGAACCAAGCTTAACATTACCAGGCAAGGTGTAAAAAGTATCGAAGAAAGGGAAGCAAAAGGAACAATTTCAATTAATTCTTTGAAAGAAGTTGGTTACGCCTTAAATTTAAAATTTGTATATGGTTTCGTTCCAACAGATGGAACAATTGACAATTTAATCAACACAAAAGCTGAAAAATTGGCTAGAAAAATCGTATTAAGAACCAACCAAAATATGAAGCTAGAGGATCAAGGTATCAGAAATAAAAAAATAAATGAATCAATAAAAGACCTGGCCGATGAATTAAAGCGAGAAATGAGAAAGTCATTATGGGATTAAACACACTATATACTGATGGTCAAACTCCATTAGACGAAAATGAAAAAGAAGGCTTAAAGATTAAGTCTATTACTACACAAGCTGAACTAGATGAACTGGAACAATTGAATATTGAAAGGGCGGTTGAATGGACTATACATTCTAATTTAAAACCTGAAAGAATACTGTCAGATAAATTCATAAAAAATTTACACAAAAGAATGTATGGTGATGTTTGGAAATGGGCAGGAGAATTTAGAAAATCAAATAAGAATATCGGAGTAGAGTGGATAAAAATAGGTGTCGATTTAAAGTACCTTTTGGATGACGCAAAATATTGGATTGATAATAATACTTTTTCTGAAGAAGAGATTTCAATTAGATTTAAACACAGACTCGTAGCAATTCATTGCTTTCCCAATGGTAACGGAAGACACTCAAGAATGATGGCTGATATTATCATGGAGTCTATTTTTGGTCGAGAGATATTTTCCTGGCATCAATCAAATATGATTAAAGCAGACGATACTAGAAAAAAGTACATTACCTCTTTAAAAAAAGCTGACAATGGGGATATAAAACCGTTAATCGAATTTGCAAAAAACTAAAGTCTACAATATGTAACCTGGTATGGCGTGTGTTTAAATTCTGACACTTATAGGCTTGGCTCCTTCATCCTAGTGACTGCCAGTATACAGCACAAAACTACCAAGCAAACATACAGTTAACTGTTAGCCAAAACCATCCTCAAGTCAAACTATCGTACACTGAGCCTAATATTTACAAAAAAACAAGCCAAAATGGAAAATGATTTAATTAAATAAGAATAAGAAATAAATGAAAACAATATTAGGAATACCAATGAAAAAGGCAACGAATATCTAGAGCATACATTTTACAAATTCTCCAAGGCATCACCAATCCAACCTTTTAATTTTTCGATATTCTCAATTCCTACCGACAAACGGATAACACCCGGCAAGGGATATTTTGCACCCCAAACAGGTTCTACAGGTAGTAAAATGGTATCTACTTCGCCTAATGTTGGAACCAAAGGAATTGTATCTTCCAGAGTGGCAATAAAGCGATTGCATTTCTCTCTTTTGTCCTCATCGGAAGTTCCTTTGATATCGAAAGTTAACATGCCACCGAAACCTTTATCTCCAAACAAAGCCACAGCTTCTTTTCGCGTTGGATGAGATTCCAGTCCAGGATATAAAACCCCTTCTATTTTTGGATGATTTTCTAAATATTTAGCCAATTCCATTGCGTTATCGCAATGCTTCTGAAATCGCAATTCGAAACTTTTCAGTTGCGTTCCCAATCGGTAAGCATCATCAGGACTTAAGAAATGTCCTGTCCATTTTCGGTATTCAATGGCTTCTTTCATCAACTCTTCATCCTTACCACAAATAACACCAGCAGTAATGTTTCCATGTCCGCTCAAATATTTTGTTGCTGAATGAATTACCAAATCGGCTCCATCCAAGAGTGGTTTCCACAAGTAAGGTGTTCCAAAAGTATTATCCACAACAATTTTAGTCTTGTATTGCTTCGCCAATTCCATGATGCGTTTTACATCAGCAACAATCAACATTGGATTCGAAACAGCTTCGAAATACAAAAACTCAGGTTGAATTTCTGCCAACATGCGCTCCAACTCCTCAAAATCGTACATACCCTCTTTCGCATAAAAACGATGTACATCCATATTACGGCGCTTAATTAAAACCGTATCGATAAAAGAATTCGTTCCGCCGTAAATCTCATGAAAAAACAAGTATGGACGAGTTTCTGCTCCTTTCTGAAAAACTGATACAGCAACATCAATCGCCGCCATTCCTGTTTCCACCAACAGTGCCCAATTGCATCCTTCCAATTCCATAATCTGCTTCTCGACTGCTACAACAGTCGGATTACGATATCTGGAATAGATATAATCATCCGGTTCATGAGCATGATCCAATTCGGCAGTAAAAGCTTCTTTGGTTCGCTTCGAATTTTGCAAATTAAAGCCAACTTCACGGTAAAGCGGCATGTGCGATGCGTTGATTTTTTTCATGGTTGTATCCTTATGTATGATTAGTCACTTTATTTAATTTTTCAACACTCCCCTTAATCCCATCTCAAGAGGGGAATTTGAAATGCCGTTCTAAACTCCTCCTTTGAAGGGGAATTGAGGGGGATGTTTTGTAAATCCCTTGCCTTCGAATCTTAGCTTAAAAACTTCTCGCCAAATTATTTTTACCCCTAAATCCCCTGAAGGGGACTTTCCTGTTGGGGAACAATTTATCTTTTTTAAAGTCCCTTGGATTTTAAATTCCTCTCCCTCATAAGGGAAAGTGCTGACAGGCGAAAGGGTGCTTTTTTTATTTTTTCATAGCTATTCGCCCCTCTGTCCTTCGGATATCTCCCCTTAAAGGGAGAACCTCAACAATTACACAGTTCCTTTCACCTTTAGCAACTCATTCATTTCGTTTTCTGGTGTTACTACATCCGATTCGTGGTAAAACTCAGATCTATCGATTATTTCTCCTGCTAGAATGATGATCAAAGAAATTGGTAAAATCATCACCATTTCAAGATCCAATAAAATATATGGCAGTAATAAACAAAGAATTCTCACCCCTGAAAGAACAGGAAAATATCTGATTCCTCTTTTCTTTAGTACTGCTTTTCGCCAAATATACAAACTCCCTTTTGCCAAAATTATTAATTCGAGCAGGATATGAATATCAGCAAACCAGGAAAAAAGTAAAATTGCTGTTGTGCTCACCATTCCCGAATGCAATACGAATCCATCTTTTCGTTTCAAGAATTTGTAGACCATATCTACCGAGATCAGACTAAAAATTCCAAAGACCATAGCCACATAACCAATCGTTTCGCTTTCGCTGATGATTTGCAAACCTGTTAATCCAAGAAATGCTGAAAAGGAGAAAATTTCACGACTCAGCCACGATCCTTTCAAATTAAAAATGAATCGCCACATGCGTAATTTATTACCAATGTGCAGGGATGTTAGTGCAATTGCTACTACTGAGACTATCGCAAAAGGAATGAAAGGCATATCTATCATTCCAAATAAATGAGTTGCTTGCCAACTCACCAATCCAGCAACAGCCAAAGTAAAGAGTACCAAAGTCCATTCTTTATCGAGAGAAACTTTCGATTCTGCTTTTGGCAGATAGCTTTCCAGCTTTTCAATACTAATTTCCACCGCATCTAAATTCTCAATTGCAGGAACAGTATGCTCTTCCCGCAAAGGAATCAACTGAATAGATGGTTTAATTCCAATATTTACAAAACCCGGAGTAATATGATCTTCTTCTGTAATTTCTTTTTGTCCGAATTCCAAGGCGCCAACCGGACAAGCCTCTACGCAAGCCGGACGTTTCCCTTCAGCAATTCGATCAACACAAAAATTGCATTTCTCAACAATCTTAGTGTTTTCATTAAATTTTGGCGCATCGTACGGACAAGCCCAGGTGCAATATTTGCAGCCAATACAAGCTTCGGCATGATGAATGATGGCTCCGGTTTCCTGATCGCGGGAATAAGCCATCGCCGGACAATTTTTCATGCATGGTGCATCCTCACAATGATTACAAGCCAATGAAAAATGAAAGACCGGTAATCCGGGATGTTTTATTTTGTTGCAGCAGTTTACCTCACGCCAATTCACCTGTAAATCGGTGCCGTTCTCGATACTGCAACCTGCAACACAAGCCATACAGCCAACACATTTATTCGTGTTAAATATGAATGCATTTTTATTCACAATCCTTTAAATTAGTTCTTAAAGTTGACTTACAAGTCAAACTTATAATTTGTTATTATCCTCTAGCCAGATTAGAAAATTCCGCGATAACTCCGCTAGATTATTGATAATCTTCTCTTTTTAACCTTTGATATATTATTAATTGATAATTACTAATTGTTAATTTTCTTTAGTTCAACCCAAGTATTGTGAAAGGCCGTTCCGTGCCCAATATCTGTTTCTTTTCCTGTGGTGAATAAGTTAGGTGCGGCACCATTTATGGTCCAATGTCCGTTGGTAAGAACCACATTGCCTTGTCGCAAACCCAAATCGAATTGTACTCTAACCTCCGATTGTCCCTGATGATTATAAATCTCAACCTTTTCTAAATTCAAAATTCCTTTTGCTTCGGCATCCAGCGGATGAACATACAAACAGGCTTCGGGTTCGAATTGTTTAATGACCTCCAAATTTCCAAACTGAGAATGAATTCTATTTTTAGAATTGGGTGAAATCAACTGCAAGGGAAATTCATTTTGAACCGGCAATGGCACATAATCCGGCAAAACATCGATTCCCCACAGCTCCTTGGCTTGTTCACTATACAATTCAATTTTACCCGATGGAGTTGGGAATTTATGATCTGCGAATGGAATCTCCTCAAAAGAATTCGCCAATTGCGGTCCCTTTTTCAAAGCTTCCAAACTCAATTCCGGAAATTCTTTTAAGAATCCATTCAAATAATCTTCAATGGCTTCATCCGTTGGTTCCGGAATGTTTTTACTGATTTCAGCCTCATCCATGCCCAGGCGCTTGGCCAGCAGGTAATATATTTCTGTTTCGGGCTTCACTTCTCCGGCAGGTTCCAAAACCTTTTGTTTCAGTTGCACATACGGATTCCAATACGAACCGATAATATCCGATTGCTCAAACATGTTCTTGGCTGGCAAAACAATGTCTGCCTCGTAAGCCGTGTCGGTCATGAATTGCTCTACCACCACACGAAAATCCGCTTTGCGAAATGCCTTGCGAATGGAATTGGTATCCGGATTTTGCGAAAGAGGATTTCCTCTCTCCACCCAAATGAATTTCACTTCCGGATCTTTGATATTTAATAAATCTTCACCCAATTTGGCTACGGCTATTTTTCTACGGAAACCAGGATATTCGCAAGCCGGAAAGTATGATTCCGGTTCTTTTACATCATCGAAAACATAGCTTTGCAGATTGGCGTAATGCCAACAGGCTCCCTGCTTGCCAATGTTTCCTGTTATCACCGAAAGGGCCAATAAACACCTGCTTGTCTGACCGCCATTTTCGTATCGCTGCAAGCCATAACCCGGAATCAGAGTCATGGGCTTAATCGTACCGATTTGTCTGGCCAAGTTGCGAATGGCATCTTCGGAAATCCTACAAATCTGCGATACCTTTTCTATCGTGTACGCCTCTACCCGCTCTTTGAACGACTCAAAACCCAATACATTATTCTCTATAAACTCATGATCGATCCAATCATTTTTGATGATTTCCCGTGCCAATCCCAAGGCCAATGCGGCATCGGTTCCCGATTTTACCTGAAACAAAGAGTTAGCCCGTTCGGTAGATGGTGTTCTTCTTGGATCGACGACTACTAATTTCGCTCCATTCTCCTGTGCCTTTTCGATAAAAATCATCTCTTGAATGTTCGTCTCGGCAGGATTCTTTCCCCACAAAACAATCAATTTAGCGTGTTCCAAATCCCAGGGAGCATTGTGTTTGTTAGCTCCCAACGTTAATCGAGTGGCTTCTAATCCGGCAGGCCAGCACAAATTGCCATAAGTTGTGCTTACTCCTCCAAATAATTTCCAGAAGTTTGTGCTAACGCCATTCAACAATCCCGACATACCACTCGATGCAAAATACAAGATAGAATGCGGACCGAAATTGTCTTTGCAATGAGTCAGTTTTTCAGCAATGGTATCCAAAGCCTCATCCCAGCAAATTCGTTCATATTTATCTTCTGATACTCGCTTTTGCGGATATAAAATTCTGCTTTTGGAATTTGCCCGCTCTACATAAGCAAGGCCTTTAATGCAAGGTCCTTCGGGTGTTGCCCGATTTTCAGCATGCGGTTCAATACCGGTAACAGTATTGTTTTCTACCCGAACTTTTATGCTGCAGGTGCTGTAGCAATTTCGCGGACAAGCAGAGGATATTAACTTCATGGGAGCTGATCGTTAAATTTGCCGAAAAATTACTCAAAAAATTGATGAAAACCTTACATCAACAACATCTAAGAATCCTATTCTAAATTCTGTAATCTTCCTCCTTTCAGGGAAAGTGCAGACAGGCGAAGGAGTAAACTTTCTATATCAACTTACAAGTGTTATCTCATTGGTACTATTAAAATTGCTTCAGAGAGTGACTAAGAGCTAATAGTCCGTCCGTACAATATCTTGGCATGAGTAACCTAGGAAGCTAACTTACATCACCTTAGATCAGACTCAAGTTGATCCTTTTAGGTGATGGTGTGTTCTTTTTTAAATTGAGATGGTGTTATTCCAACTTCTTTCTTAAATCGTGTACTAAAGTGTTTAGGATTGATAAATCCAATGGACAAGGCAATTTCAGAAATATTCAGATCTGTTTTAAACATTAATTCTTTTGCTTTAAGCATTCTTTGCTGAATAATCAATTCATTGGGAGCCTTGCCGGTAAGCGACTTTAACTTTTTATAGTATACTGATTTACTTAAACCTATTTGTGTAGCAAGAAATTCTCCATTTAATCCAAAATCATCGATATACTGCTCTATAAATCTAAAATTCTTTGAAAGAAACAGCTGATTAGAGGCGGTTAAACCTCGAGAATCAAAGTTATTCTTTTCGCCTGAGGCAATTTTTTCGTACAATAAAACCCTCTGCTCAAGAATTCTCTTCGTATTAGCTTTTAGCAGCTCAATACTAAATGGCTTGGATATGTATGCATCCGCACCATATTCCATTCCTTTTATTTTACTATCATCGTCTGTTTTTGCAGATATAAGTACAATTGGTATGTGGGAAATATTTAGATCTGATTTAATATTCCGGCAGAGTTCATATCCATTCATCTTTGGCATCATAATATCAGACACAATAATCATTGGATTGTATTGCAATGCCATCTCCAGTCCTTCTTCTCCATTTGATACACTTATAACATTATACTCATCGGAGAGACCGGATTTTAGAAATGATTGTACTTCAAAATCATCTTCAACGAGTAATAATAATGGCAAATTTGGATTTTGAACCAATTCTTTAGGTTCTTGTTTTTCCGAAATAGCTCCTGTATTGCAGGAAGCTTCCTGTGTATACAACTGTTCTTCTGTAAAAATGTCTTGCACAATCTCCTCATTACTGATTGGAAGTAAAATAGAAAATAGAGTTCCCTTGTTTTCTTCACTATAAACCTTCAATATTCCTTCATGTGCCAGAACAAATTCCTTAACTACCGACATGCCAATTCCACTGCCAATGACTACAGAGTTAATGTCGTTCTTTGACTGATAAAATCGTTCAAATACAAATTCCAATTCTTCTTTTTTAATGCCAATACCATAATCGCGAATATCAATCTGAATAAATTTCCGGGAATTATATTCTCCAAATTGCAGTAGAGATTTTAAGCCTTTCTGAATAGATATCGAATCTTCCAACCTGCTCTCCTCATCATGTATTAAAAAATCAATTGTATCCCGATCTCCTGAATATTTAAATGAGTTAGCTAAAATATTATACAAGACTGATTCTAACTTCACATAATCACCAATCAACTGTGAGTTTGAAAGTTTACATTTATACCTGATGGATATTTTACTTTCCAACACCATGCTTTGAAAACAATCAATAACAGATTTTGCCAGGTTGGGTACATGAATTTGACCTCGATTTAAACTTAAATTTCCTCTGTCTATTTTACGGAAGTCAAGCAAGCTATTTATCAGACGTAATAACCGATTGGTATTCCTGTATATTAACTGTAGATCTTCATCCAATCCCTTAGTGCTCTTAATTTTTTCCAAGGGGGATATAATAAGCATTAGAGGTGTTCTAAACTCGTGAGAAATACTGGTAAAAAAACTAATTTTAGATTGGTTCAACTCTTCAATTCTATTTTTCTCCTTCTTTTCAAAGTCAATTGAATGTTGTAGTCGAATTCTTTCTGTCATTACCTTTCGAATCAACAGCAGTAAAATACTTGCAACAAGAATATAGAAAGCATAAGCCCACCCTGTTTTCCAAAATGGAGGAAGTATAATCATTTTCAAACTGGAACTATTGTTATTCCACTCCTGATTAGCATTAGAGGCTTTCACTTTTAGATGATAGGTGCCTGGAGCCAATCCTGAAAACCGGATCTGACGCTGAGTGCCTAAATCAATCCAATTATCATCTTCCTCTTCCAATTGGAAAGCATATCTGGTTTTTTCGGGTTGTGTATAATTAAGAGCAACAAATTCTACGGAAAAAGACCCCATACCATACTCAACTATTATCTCTTTATCATTAAGTACTGTTCCTTTATAACTATCGGGATATTTTTTTTCAATTTCACCACTTCTGCTAAATTTAACGTCCGTAAAATACACCATGGGGGAATTTATATTCCTTACCAAACTATCGGGATGAAATAAAACAAAGCCTTTTGAGCAACCAAAAACCATTTCTCCTGATCTGGTTTTATAGTATGCCCCATAATTAAATCCGATGCCGGGCAAACCATCTTCCTGTGTATAAATCCTGAATTTACCTTCATCAGGGCTAAATCGGGCAATCCCTTTTGTTGTGCTTAGCCAAAGATTTCCATTGGAATCATTTAGTACTCCATATACAATATTACTTGGCAAGCCATCTTTTGTTGTATATTGCTTATAGCTTTCATTATTCGAATCATACTTTATCAACCCACCTCCCTGAGTTCCAAACCAAAAACAACCATCAGAGCCTTCACATATTGAAAAAATGGAATTTACATTTCCAATTCCTTTAGGGATTTTCTTAGTAACAAAAGAGTCTGTTACATCAGGATCAGGAAAAAAAGCATAGCCATTACGTAAACCCAACCATATCCGGTCTTTCGAATCCTGATATATTGCATTTACATCGAGATCAATATAGGATTGGTATTCCTGTTTTTCTTTATTTAAAATTACAAGTCCGTCGCCCCAGGTTCCGAACCAAATATGTCCTTTACTGTCCTCTTTTATCGCAGAAATATTTGATGCCCTGTTTTTAGGATAAACACCATCTATGTTATGTAATCTTGTGTTTTTACCACTAGTTGTATTAAATAAATTGATTCCTCCCATGTAATTCCCCAACCATAAGAAACCCTCACTATCAGCACAAATAGACAAAACAACATCATTTTTTAAAGTACTTGCAACATTCAATTTACTAATTAAATGAGTCACATCACCGGTCCTGCGATTTAAAACACTGCAACCTTCTTCTGTCCCTAGCCAAAGATTACCTTTATTATCTTCAGCAATTGCCCGTGCTGTATTGTTAATAATACTGTTTGGATTATTATTCTCATGCTGAAATACAGAGAAAGTAAATTCAACAGAATTAGGATCGTACACATTAACTCCTCCGCCATAAGTTGCTACCCATATCCTATTCTCATTGTCGTGATATAGATCGCATATGGCACTATTGTTTAGTCCATAATGTTCATTAGTTGTAGTTGAAAGAATTGTTGTTTCCCGCTTACTTTTGCTAAGTATCGTTATTCCTCCATCATATGCGATCCATATATTTCCGGAATTATCCTGAGTAATTTTTTTTATACGCTTAGATTTACCGGCAGGAAGTACATCATATTTTACAATTTCCCTTTTCTTACAGTCCCATTCGAACAGATCACCTCTTTCAGTACTAAAAAAATAAGACTCCCCATTATTAATGTAAATGGAAGAGACAGAAGATCGGGCAAGTTCCGAAACAAACGTACCGTCGATGGTATTCTTTAGAATTGTACCATTTTCGTTACGTACATAAAACCCTTGATCACTACCCAGAAATAAATTCCCATCAGGGTCTTCTGCGATACATTTAATAGCCCTGTTTTCTTCGGGAAAACTCCCAATTCGAACAAAATTAAACTCGCCATCATTCTCATTATAAGCTAATAATCCACTTTGAGTACCTAGCCAAATTGTGTCGTTTTCACCCTCATAAATAACATTAACAATTGTTGGTGGAAAATTATCTTTTTTTTCAGAATTGTAACGAAAAAGCTTATGACGATCGGTATCTGAATCATACCTGGCCAATGTTCCATCAAATAAAGTGTACCATATTCTGTTTTTCGAATCACAGTAAATTGTACACACATGATTTGTAGTAACGTATCCATCCAACACCTCAGTAGGTTTAATATTGGTAAAGGAATAACCATCATATCTATTTAGACCATCAAGAGTGGCAAACCACATAAATCCCTCATTGTCCTGAGTTATTCCCCAGACAACATTATTGGCCAAACCATCTTCTGAAGTTAAATATTTAAACTTACGCTCATCCCCTCTAACTTGTATACTACATACCAGAAAAAACAGGACAAGAAAAATATGTTTAAATAAAACCATACGGATAACAAATTAGTTTCTTAACAATGAGAATTAGTACTCTACAGAAACAATTGGCATCTAAAATAGGAGATTCTTTTTACAATTAGAATATTGGAGCAAATAAATCTATTAATTTTATAATGCAAAATATAGAAAAAGATATTTAGATGAAGAAACCAAATTTTCAATGGAGGAATATTTGTAATAAAACTTGACCTTTTTTTATAAGTTTGAGTAAGTATTATAACAGACAAGCATCTGGTTGCTAAATGGTCATGATTGGATACTGTGGTGTTGAAGGACAATACAATTTACTTCATAATCAAAAGGTATTAAATTTTCATCACCAATAGTAGCTATGGAAAAACTTAGGCTCTCGGCTCGGGTTTACGACAAAATTCTGAAGGTTTCGAGAACAATAGCCGATTTGGAAGACTCTGAAAACATCGAAACCGATCATTTGTCCAAAGCCATTCAGTACCGCAGTTTGGATCGTGATGGTTGAGGAGGGTGAGAAGAATTATGAATTAATACTATTTGGACTGAGGGTCTCACTTGCAGTGAGGCTCTCAGTTTGTAAATGTATTTTACCCCTAAATCCCCTAAGGGGACTTGCCAAAACATAAACCGGATTCGAAGAATGAATCTTCTTGGGATATTTTGCATTGATTGGCTATAAGGTCATGCCATGGCGTGAGCTTTTCGTTGTGTTTGATTTTTTAGGATTGGATTGAATGCATTTCGGATACGACATGTCGTATCCCTACGGCGCGACCGACTAAAAGGAGAGAACCTCCAAATTAGTTTGGCGATAAACACTCATTTTTCAGATTTAAGGGAAAAGAAAAAGACGATTGGGTTGTTTTATATATTGTTTTCTTACATTTGTTTTACCTAGATAACAGAGTCGTTGTGCTAAAAACGAAGCTTAAAAAGAAATACTTACTATGGGAAACAAATTGAATGATCCTATCGCAAGATTAATGGGATTACGTTACAAGTCACATCCATGGCATGGAATAGATATTGGAGATAATGCGCCAAATTCGGTAATCGCTTTTATTGAAATGGTTCCTACTGACACGGTAAAATATGAAGTGGATAAAACGAGTGGTTATTTGAAGATTGATCGTCCTCAGAAATATTCGAATGTGGTTCCTGCTTTATACGGATTTTTACCACAAACTTATTGTGGGAAATCGGTTGGAGAATACTGCAGCGAAAAATCGGGGAAGGAAAATGTTCAGGGTGATTCGGATCCTTTGGATATTTGTGTGTTGACCGAAAAAGTGATATCGCATGGGGATATTATTGCAGAGGTTCGTCCGATTGGTGGTTTTCGAATGATTGATGGAAAAGAGGCTGATGATAAGATTATTGCTGTTTTAATTAATGATGCTACTTATGGTGCTTATACTGATATTACGGATTGTTCGGATGTGGTTGTAGGCCGTTTGAAACATTATTTTTTAACCTATAAGGATATGCCTGGATTGGAAAGTGAAGCTGAAATTACGCACATTTATGGTGTTGATGAGGCCAAAGAGGTTATTGAGCGATCGATGAATGATTATAAAACCAAATTTGAGAATTTGGAAGACATACTAAAACACGTTTAATCAATAAATAATTACGAATTAGTAATTGCAAAATGATACAAAGCGACGGTTCGAAAGAGCTGTCGCTTTTTTTACACCATAAACTTTACAGCTTAGCGCAGATTTTGAATGAGAGGAAATTTCAGTTTATGAAAATCAGCGAAATTGGTGATTTTGTATCCATTTTAGTTTATGGTTTACTTAACATTCAACTAAGTAGTAATACTTATAAAAAATTCATATATTCGTACGTAGATGACAAAGGTGAGATTTCTCTTATCTAAATAATTTAGATCTGGTTTTAAATGGTTAGGTGTACTTGTGTTATTGAATAATTATGGCAAAAGAAAATAAGATAAAACCAAAAGTAACACTTGTTGGTGCCGGCCCGGGAGATCCGGATTTGCTGACATTAAAAGCTGTAAAGGCTCTAAAAAAGGCCAAGGCAGTTTTGTATGATGCATTGGTGAACGAAGAGATTTTAAACCATGCTCCTAATGCCGAAAAATTATTTATTGGTAAGCGAAAAGGCAATCATAAATTTTCTCAGGATGAAATTAACGATTTACTTGTTGAGTATGCCCAAAAGTATGGTTATATCGTTCGTTTAAAAGGTGGCGATCCTTTTGTTTTTGGGCGGGGAAAAGAGGAAACCGATTATTTGGAGTCTTTTGGAATAAAAACAGCAATTATTCCAGGTATCACTTCGGCAATTGCGGTTCCGGCAGCTGTTGGAATTCCGGTAACACACCGAAATTTATCGGAAAGTTTTTGGGTGATTACCGGAACTACTTCGAACAGAAAAATGTCAGAAGACATTAAACTTGCAGCAAAATCTACGGCTACGGTTGTAATTTTGATGGGCATGGAAAAGCTTTCGGAAATTATTTTTACATATAAATTGAATAATAGGGACGAGACACCTATTGCCATAATACAAGACGGTACTAAAACAGAAGAAAAAACGGGCTTTGGAACCATTTCAAGCATTGAGAAAATTGTTGAAGAGAAGCAACTTTCTTCTCCGGCAATTATTATTATTGGTGAAGTTGTTAATGGACACGAGAGTATGCTTACTTATTTTAATGAAGCATTTCCGGAAGACGAATTCATCTATCAGAATTTGAATGTTAACCCGATGTAGAGTTTATGGAAAGAAACGAGTTGTACCCGGTATTTTTAAAAGTGCATGAGCTTAATGTACTTATTGTTGGTGGCGGAAATGTTGGCTTGGAAAAATTATCGTTTTTACTAAAATCGAGTCCAAATGCTAATRTTGAGCTTGTTTCTATCGATTTYCTRAAGGAACTRAAAGAGTTGGCARCAAAGCATCCGGSTGTGAAACTCAGACAAAAAGYRTATGAAATTTCRGATCTGGAAAAACGCCATATTGTTATTGGTTGTACTGGTAACAGGGAGGTGAATTTACAGATAAGTAAAGATGCTAAAGCCAGATGTTTATTGGTAAAYATTGCAGATATGCCAGAYCAATGCRATTACTATTTAGGGAGYATTGTWACRAAAGGGAATGTGAAAATTGCCATTTCGACCAATGGGAAATCRCCGACATTAGCCAAACGTATCCGCCAGTTTTTAGAACATGTAATTCCTGATGAYATTGATGAACTGGCTRRAAACCTGCATGAATTTAGAAAAAGCATTAAAGGYAATTTTGGAGMAAAAGTAGAAATRCTGAACCGGGTAACCAGCAGAYTAATTGATAAYTAAGAGAAATAGATGCTAAGAATAAAATATTTTGGGGCAATWGCRGAAGYGACYCAATGCARCGAAGAAGAGATCATTTTAAAACACACCAGACTCTCAGAGGTTTTAGAGGATTTGAGTTGTAAATATGAGTTGGAGAAATTTTCAATTCAAATTGCGCTGAATCAGAATTTGGTAGATGTGAATGATGATATTTTAATTACTGATGACGACGAGATAGCCATTTTGCCACCTTTTGCGGGAGGATGAGATTATGAACAGATACAGCAGGCAAATTATTTTGCCGCAAATAGGACTTTTAGGGCAGCAAAAATTACAAGATGCTAAAGTTTTAGTGATTGGTGCAGGTGGTTTGGGATGTGCTGTGTTACCATATTTAACTACTGGCGGCATTGGCACAATTGGTATAATAGATGGCGATAAGATTGACGAAAGCAATTTGCCGCGTCAGGTTTTATACCCGGAAAATGCTGTTGGCGAGAGTAAAGTTCTTCAGGCAAAATTGAAATTAGAGGCTTTAAATTCAGCTGTTAAGATTAATGTTTACAATTGGTTTTTAAGTGCCGGAAATGCGGTTTCGCTTATTAAAGATTACGATGTTGTAGTAGATGCAACAGATTCTTTAGCCATTCGGTACCTTATAAATGATGCTTGCATTATTGCCAACAAGCCTTTTGTGTATGGTTCGGTTTATAGGTTTGAAGGCCAGGTTTCTGTTTTTAATTATAAAAACGGACCCACTTACAGGTGCTTGTTTAAAGACCGGAAAAGCAATGTGCAAAATTGTGAAGTTTCGGGAGTGTTAGGCACAACTGTTGGGTTAATTGGCATGTTTCAGGCCAACGAAGTTCTAAAAATAATTCTTGAAACAGGAGATCTGCTTTGTGGCAGATTGTTGCTGTATAATGCCTTAAACAACAGTCAGAGTATATTTCAGTTTAAGAAAGATGAATCTCTTAGAATTGATGAGGAATTTTATCAATCGGAGTATTTCGAGAATGAAATTGTTGAAATTTCTATTGAAGAAGCACTGGCTGCCAATCTTCATTTAATTGATGTGAGAGAATTGGGTGAAACACCAAAAATTGAATTTGAAAATTTAATTAAAATCCCACTTTCAGTTTTAGAAGATAAGCTGCATTTGCTTACTAAAAATGAAACTTATGCGTTGTTTTGTCAGAATGGGGCACGAAGCCTTGCGGCAATTAAAATATTACAAAAGCATGGATTTTCACAGGTAAGAAACATACAGGAAAGTGCATTTACAGTTCGGCTTGTTGTTGACAATAAATCTTCGGCACTTAAATAATTCGTGTTTGGAGACTTGTCTGTTAACACCCGATTTTAATATAAAAAATACAAACCGATGAAGAAAGTATTTATGGAGGGACCAATTTCTCCTGAATTTATTGCGGATTCTATAGCTAAACATCAAACCAAACATGGTATTGGGGCTCATAATATATTTTTAGGACAAGTTCGTGCAGATAAGCTTGGTGAGCATATAGTTTCCTGCATTGAATATACCTGTTACCAGGATATGGCTAACAAAAAACTGGAAGAAATAAGAGAATCTTCCTTTGAAAAATACGATTTAAGCTGTATGCACATTTATCATAGCCTGGGGAAGGTGAAAGCCGGAGAAGTCTGCTTTTTTGTTTTTGTATCCGCAAAGCGAAGAAAAGAAGTTTACTGTGCTACAGAAGATATTGTGAACAGGATTAAAGAGGAAGTGCCGATTTTTGGGAAAGAGATTTTTGAAAATGAAAACCATCAGTGGAAAACAAACAGGTAAGTCGTTGTGCCATTAAGATGATAAGCAGATTCGTGTTGTATTAGGCGAAACCTCAGGTTTATAAATACAATTACTGGTTATTTGTTATGAACAAGCCGACAGGTAGACTAATTATGCTACTGCCAGATGCTAAGGCTGTGATTAAAACATACAATTAATGTTTAAACGTAAAGATATATTAGTCGATTCATTGGGGCGAAAGCACAATTATTTGCGTATTTCGCTTACAGAAAGGTGTAGTTTTCGGTGCACGTATTGCATGCCCGAAAGAGGTGTGCAATTATCTCCTAAAAGTAATTTAATGAATGCCGGTGAGCTTTACCAAATTGCTAAAGTTTTTGTAGATAATGGTGTGGACAAAATCAGGTTAACGGGTGGAGAACCTCTTGTTAGAAAAGATTTTACTGAAATATTAAAAAAGTTATCAACTTTAAAAGTTAAACTGTCTATCACAACAAATGCTTTTACTGCAGATCGTTTCATCGATGATTTTAAAACTTATGGCTTGAATGATATCAATGCGAGTTTGGATACCTTACAAAACGATAAATTCTGGCGTATTACCAGGCGCAATCAGTTTCAAAAGGTTTATGCAAATATTCTTTTACTGATTAAAGAAGGTTTTAATCTTAAACTAAACGTTGTGCTTATAAAAGGCTTTAATGATAATGAAATTGTCGATTTTATAATAATGACAAAGGATTTACCAATTACTGTTCGTTTTATAGAATTTATGCCTTTTGATGGCAACGAATGGAGCAAAGAAAAGTTAGTATCTCAAAAGGAGATTCTTGAAAAAGCCATTCGTTATTTTGGAAAAAAACGCTTGTTTACACTCGAAAATGAAGATAATTTTACCGCCAGAAACTATAAAATAGAAGGTTTTAAAGGTGAATTTGGTATTATTAGTACTGTGACCAATCCGTTTTGCGATGGCTGTAACCGATTGCGTTTAACTGCTAACGGAAAAATAAAAAACTGTTTGTTTTCCAATAAGGAAACCGATTTATTGTCTGTTTTACGAAAAAACGAATCTCTTGAAGCCCATATTTTAGAAGCGGTTTACAAAAAGAAAGCCATTAGAGCAGGCATGGATAATTTTAAAAAATTGAACAACCCTAAGCTTCATAACAACAATCGAAGCATGATTACGATTGGGGGTTAATTTATTTTCTTTCCATAATTTTTTGTTTCAAAATTGCTTTTGGGTGCATCGCAAAGCGAACAACAATAAGTTTCGGGCAAGTCTTCAAAAGCTGTGTCTGGTTTAATGTCTTGTGTAATATCGCCATATTCTTCATCGTAAAGTGTTAAGCAATCTTTGCATTGGAAAACTTTAGTTTCAATCAATTCTTTTTCTGGTTTAACCGACTTTAGCTCTACTTTTTCGTTTCCCAGTTGTTCAAAATACAATCGGCTCAACTCCATTAACAATCCAGGCAACTCTACCTGATCAACATCCTGAACATGTGCAATATACTCTTGGGTATTGGGGTCGAAATTTTTTGCGTACAATAAATTATAGGTATCTCTTATTTGAAATCCGATTAAATCTTGTGGTGATTTGTTTTTTTCAATAACAATTGAAGTGAAATAGTACGCTTTTTTTACGTAGTCGGTAGTTGCGAAAGTTAAACCATAGGTACTAATATCGTTTTGATCGAAGTTGTGTACCAGATATTTTTTTAGTTTTAATGCTTCTTCGTTTGCAACAGGCAAATGCCAATTTAATTCAAGCATCGAGTGACGGACATTAATACCAAATTTGCCTAAAAATTTTTCCCAATATAATTTTGCTTCTGCGGGAATTTCTTTCACGATAATAGATTTCCAGGGTGTTATGGATATTTTTCCAATTTTACATTCGGCACATAAATCGCATAGTTCTTTAAGAAACCTGAGGTCGTAAAGATTATTCCGCCAATACAAGCCTAACCAATATTTATCATTTCCGGTACGATTCATTCCTTCGTAATATGGGAAAGGGGTAAAAGGCACATTTAATGGCTTGTCAACCGTACGGTTATTGGTTTCAAGAGCATCGTTTAACAAAATGAAAATCATTTCTACAGAATCTGGTTCTTCTTGCTGCATGTTTTCTATGGCTAAACTTATTTTGGCCATATCCCAACTGTAAATTAAAGCCGGATACATTTCTGTTTTCTCCCATTCGGGGAGCCTTACATACAGGTACCAATAATCTTCATGTTTCGAAGCAATAAAATTTAAATGTCCT
Organism: Labilibaculum sp.; assembly: GCA_016760525.1. Lineage (GTDB taxonomy): Bacteria > Bacteroidota > Bacteroidia > Bacteroidales > Marinifilaceae > Labilibaculum. The sequence goes on along the minus strand of JAESUW010000051.1, from coordinate 12,411 downwards.
GTAAACATGGGAACCAGACGCTGTTTTGGGTCTGTTATATTTATTTTTAAGTTTGGTGGCTTTCTGAATTGTTCAAGCACATACAGGTATTTTTCACCACTAAGCCAGGAGGTGCTTGGAAATATATCGGCTGATACGTAGGAGGATACAATATTGTCCATTCCTGAATCTTCGGGTTTGCTAATCTGAAGATTTTCAATTTTATTTAGTTTCTCTGATGGTACTTCCTGAGGAAATAAAATATCTTGTCTGGATCCAAAAGAAATGGCTTTTAATCCTAAATCTCCGGCGGCATCGCAAATAGTCTTTAATTCCCCTAAAGAAAGTACGCCTCCTTTTACTACAATTCTTGAAAGTCTGTTTATCATGATAACACTTTAGCATTTTGAAGTATTTCCCGTACTTCTGTTTTACAACTACCACATCCTAAGCCTGCGCCTGTTTTTTTACATAGCTCAGAAAAATTATTACAACCATTTTTAATAGCCTCTGTAATATTCCCTTCTCCAACATTGCTGCAAGAACAAACCAATTTGCCTAAAACCGGTTTGTTGTTAGAGGTTCCTCTAAGTAAGGTGTTACGTTTATCTGATAATTCTACTTTATTTTCTATCAGATTTTTAAATTCGGCAAATTCATTTTTATCACCCATTAAGACAGCTCCAACAAGCAAATCGTTTTTAATAATGCATTTTTTATAGTAGCGCCTGCTCATGTCTGTAAAAATAATTTCCTCGTAATCTTCGTCATTTTCAGGAATAAGAATATCTCCTAAACTACAAAGTTCAAAATCGCTGAATTTTAAGATATTCATTGCTACGGAACCCTCATAAACACTGCTTACATCACCTGCCAGAAAGTTTGCTAAAATACTTGCTTGTTCTTCCGCCGCAGATGTAATTCCCAACAGGCTGTTGTTAAACTCTGCTATTTCGCCAATGGCAAAAATATTCGGGTTCGAGGATTGTAAATGCTGATTAACTTTAACACCTCTACCACAAGCAATACCATTTGATTTGGCTATTTCAATATTGGTTCTGGTTCCTATGGTATAAACAATAGCATGCGAATGAAATATTTTACCACTTTTAAGTGTGATATTAAGTTCACCTGTTTCTGTGTCGTTAAATACAGTGCTTATTTCGTTCGAAAAATAGATTTGTATGCCTAATTCCTGCACGTGCATGGCTAACAGTTTACTTGCTGTCAAATCTAACTGGCGTTCCATAAGGCTTGAACCTCTTTGTACAATTGTGATGTTTACATTTTTGTGTTTTAAAGCTGCGGCTAATTCCAAGCCTAACAAACCACCTCCTACAATTGTAACATGTTGTTCTTCCGGAGGTAAGTTGGTGGCATCTAAATAGTCTTTAAACCGATCGGCATCTGTTCTGTCTCGCAAGGTAAAACGCCCCGGCAAACTTAGGTTTACGTCGTTTGGTACAAAGGGTCTGCTTCCTGTTGCAAGAATTAGCTTATCGAAATTATACTCCATGCTGTTATTAGCAATAACTAATTTGTTTTCTTTATCAATTTCTGTAATGTAAGTACCAGAGTGTAGTTTGATGTTAAGCTCTTTTAACTCTTTTTCTTTGATTTTTTGGAGCTGTTTCCATGTCAACTCTTTGGTAATATATTCCGGTAACAGAACCCGGTTGTAAAATGGATTTCTTTCTTTGGAAAAAACATGAATCTCGTCAGTCACATTTTGTTCTCTGTAGTTTTGAATAAATCTAAATGCAGCAGATCCTGCTCCTACAACAATAATTGTTTCTTTGGGCTTTTTGTATTTTGAAACAGACACTGCAGTGTACTTGTAATCGGGTTCTTTAGACAGAGGGTCAACAATGGTGTGTGTTAAATTATTAGATCTGTTTAGGTTGCTTTGTAATTGTTTTCCCCAGTGCATTGGGAGAAACACAACTCCTTTTCTTATATTTTCAGTAATTTTAGCTCTAAGCCTAACCTCTCCTTTTTTACTTTTTATTTCAAGTACATCGCCATCTTTAATTTTGCAGATAAAAGCGTCGGCCGGATTAATTTCCAGTACCGGGCTTGCGTAATGATTTTTTAATCTTGAAACTTTTCCGGTTTTGGTCATGGTGTGCCATTGATCCCTAACTCTGCCGGTTGTTAAAATAAGTGGATAATTTTCGCATGGCATGTCCGATCTTGTTAAAAGAAAATCAGGAACATTAAAAATTGCTTTTTGAGAGGGCGTATAAAATTTTTTATCCTGAAAAAGTCTTTGTGTGCCTTGATGCCTGTATTCCGGTACCGGCCACTGAAAGCTTCCTTCATTTTTTAACCTGTCGTAATTTAAATAAGAAATATCAATGTTGGTTCCTTTGGTTAAAGCGCAATACTCCTTGTATATTTCGTTGGCGCTGTTGTAATTAAAACCTGTAAAACCCATTTTTTTTGCAAAATTACACAGAATTTCAACGTCGGCTTTTGCTTCACCCGGAGCTTCAATAACTTTTGGCAGATATGAAATACGACGTTCCGAATTTGTCATTGTACCCTCTTTCTCCAGCCATGCCGCCGCCGGCAATACCAAATCGGCATAATCAACAGTATCTGCTTTATGCGATATTTCCTGTACCACAACAAATTTTGCATTTTTAAGTGCTTTTTCTATGCGGTTTAAGTTTGGCAGGCTCACCATTGGGTTTGTACAAATTATCCAAACTGCTTTCATTTTACCACTCTCCAAAGCATCGAACATTTCGGTTGCAGTATAGCCCGGTTTCGATGAAATTTCTTTACTATTCCAGAATTCTGCAACTTCTTTTCGGTGTGTTTCATTTTCTAAATCTTTATGAGCAACTAATAAATTTGCCATGCCGCCAACTTCTCTTCCTCCCATAGCATTGGGTTGTCCGGTTAAGGAAAAAGGCCCGGAACCAGGTTTGCCTACTTGCCCGGTAATTAGGGACAGGTTTAATAATGAGAAGTTTTTTGAGGAACCAATAGAACTTTGGTTTAAGCCCATAGTCCACATGCTTATAAAGCCTTTGGAAGCACCTATAATCCGGGCAACTTTCTTAATGTCGTCGGCACTTACACCGCATAGTTTAGCTGCTTCTTTTATGGTGGTAGATTGTACCTGTTTTTTATATTTTCCGAAGTTTTCTGTATGGTTTTTAATGAAATTTTTATTGCTTAATCCGCGTTCTATTATGTGTCTTCCAATGGCATTATTTAAAATCACATCGGTTCCGGGAATAATTTGCAAATGTATGTCTGCAAAGTTTGCCGAATCTGTTTTGCGTGGATCTACAACTATAATTTTCACATTCGGATTCTTTTCTTTATGCTGTTCCAATCGTCTGAAAAGGATCGGGTGACACCAGGCCGGATTGGCTCCTGTTATAAAAAAACAATCAGCAAGTTCTATATCCGCATAAGCTCCGGGAACCGAGTCTTCGCCAAAGGTTTTTTTATAACCTACCACGGCAGAACTCATGCATAATCTCGAATTTGTATCGATATTATTAGTCCCTAAAAATCCCTTGGTTAATTTATTTGCTATGTAGTATTCTTCAGTTAAACATTGTCCTGATACATAAAAACCCACACTGTCGGGGCCATATTTGTTTATAATTGATTTAAAAACACCTGAAGCTCTCTCTAAAGCAGTATCCCAACTTACACGTTCTCTCGGATGTGATTTGCTCCAACGCATTTCCGGGTACAAAATTCGGTCTGAAACATCGTTAGCGACATAATGAAGGTTCATGCCTTTAGAGCAAAGCATACCTCTGTTTACAGGATGGTCTTTATCTCCTTCCACATAAACTTTACCGTTAAAGTCCCTTTTTACAATAATACCACAGCCTACACCACAATAGGAGCAGGTTGTTTTAATTTCTTCCTGATGTTTCATATCAATAGTCCGTTAAGGTTTTGTAAATGCCTGATTTTTAGAGTGGTTTGCTTTATGAGCGTCTTAGCGTAAAGGTCTATGAATAAGCGTATTGTAAATCAATCTAGTATCTCATGTCTAATATCTAACGATCTATTGTCATATAATCCTGTACTTATTGTTTGTAATGCAATAATGCAAAGCCGTTCAAGTATTTATTGCATTTAAAACTACAAATAATTACGTGTATGCGCAAATATATTTACGTATAAATACTTATTAAAATACGTAAGGAGTGTATCTTTGTTAATTTGTAATATTTTAGAAATCTTGTTTTTTTAGAGATAGATAGACTTTATAGTAGTTTGGGCATGATTTTAAATTACTGGTTCCAGCCAAGTCTGGTAATCAGGATTTTAGTAGAAACTATCTGATGAAAAGTGTTTTCGTGGTTTTACCTGATGCTTCAACAAAAGTAATTAGTAGCTAGAGTTAAGTCAAGGCTTGTATTTCGGGTAATTTAACAGCCCCACAGAGTCGAAGGCCTGTTGAAATGAACACTGTCAGGAGCTTCGCACTCTGACAGGTTAATATTTAAAATCGCTTTACAGCTAACAGCTTATTCAAACAAGAATGCAAATTTCAAATTACCAATGTATTGATTTGTATCGCCTTAGGCGTGATTCACTTTATATTAGGTTATATCCTGAAGCTTTTTTCGATAATTCTATTAAATTTTTAACCTCCATTTTCTTCATCAGGTTAAACCGGTGTACTTCGGCAGTACGTTTGCTTACGCCCAATTCTTCGGCAACTTCCTTATTGCTTTTTCCTTGCAGCACCAAAACTAAAATTTGTTTTTCTCTTTTGGTGAGTTTAAAAATGTTGGGTTTTACTTCTTCTTTTGGCGGTGTTACAGCGTTTTTGCTTACCAGGTTGTTTACAATTATAGACGATATATCTCCTGAAAAGTATTTTCCACCAGCGGCCACACTATGCAAAGCTTTAAGAAACTCTTCTTTACTGGCTCCTTTTAGCAAATAACCATCTGCTCCTGCTTCTATACTTTTTAAAACGTATTCTTCAGAATCGTGCATGGAAAGCACCAGGGTTTTAACGTTAAGACCTTTGTTTTTAATTTCCCTTACCACTTCGATACCATTAAGTTCCGGCATTCTTATATCTACAATCAGAAGGTCTGGTGTGCTTTTTTCAACCACTATTAAAGCTTCTCTTCCATCCGAGGCTTCATCCACAACTGTAATATCTTGTTCTTCTTCTAAAAGTGATTTTATACCATCTCTAACCAATACATGATCGTCTGCTAAAACTACATTTATAGTATTCATTTGTTTCTGTTTTATAAGTACGAAGGTAAGCAAATTTAAGTAATACTATCTAAATTTTTATCTAGTGGTATATTGAGAGTAATTCTTGTTCCATTTTCGGGAGAGGAATTCATGAACAACCTGCCATCTATGTATTTTATGCGTTCCTTCATAAAGGTCATGCCCATGCCTCCTATGCCATCTTTCTTATTTTTAATTTTTTCAGGGTCAAAACCTTTTCCATTATCATCAATAATTATACTTAGTAATTGCTCGCTGTGAGAAATACTCACTATAATATGTGTGGAGCAGGCATATTTAATGGCATTATTTATTGCCTCCTGAGTAATTCTGTAAATATTAATTTCAGATAGTGAATTCAATCGTTTATTAAAATCGGTTTTATTGTAGAGCAAAATATTTTTTCCGGTAAGTTTCGATAATTCCCGTGTTAATTTGGATAAAGCAGGCGTAATACCATGATCGCTTAATTCGGGAGGTGTTAAGTTAAAAGTTGCTGTTCTCACACCTTGGATTATATTAAGGGCCAGGGTTTTTAAATTTTCAATTTTTGCCGCAGATTTTTCCTGATCATTTAAATTGATACTTTCGAGGTTAAACTTTAAGGCTGTTAACATTTGTCCAATTCCATCGTGAATGTCTTTTGCTATCCGGTTTTGTTCTTTTTCCTGATTTTCAATAATTTTACTGGAAATTACTTTCTGTTGGTTCATTTTTTCCTCATAATTCTTTTTTGTAAGTAGTTCAAGCTCTAATTGCGCTTGCTTGCGTTCTGTTATATAAGAACACATAATCAGCAATTCAGATTTATCGATAATAGAATTAAAAGGAATTATATACATTTCGAGCCAAATGGTGCGTTTGTCTTTTGTTGTAGCCTTAACTTCGCCTTGCCAACCGATTTTGCTGTAATTTGCCAGAAGGTTTTCAATTACTTGTTGCTCGCTTTTATGAATGGATATAATTTCTGGAAATTTAGCTTTTTCATTAAAACGCGAAAGTTTAAATAGTTCTGAAAACTTTTTGCCAACGTGTAGTGTTGTTCCGTCCGACGCAATACGGGCAAACAAAAGAGTTTCATCCATAATCTGGTTTAATGCCCGTATTTCTTTAACTGATTGTTCATTTTTTTCTCTAAGTACATCTGTATCGTAGGCTATTTTCATTGCTTTTTGTTCCGATTTCAAAAGCTTTAAAATAATCTCTTTAACCACTTTTGCTGTTGGCCAGAAAATGAAGAGAAATTCGCCCAACAAGATTGTTAAGGTCAGGAACATCAACAATAATTCCAGATGACGTAAACGGTCTACTTTTTTACTGGCTTCAATATTGTACTGATTAACAATTTTATCCATCAACTGTAAGAAATCACCTTCATTATTGCTTACCAAAGCAATTTCGCTTGCCAATTCTGAATTTGTTTCCGTTGAGCTGTTTTCAATCTTGTAAATTATATTGTTTGAGGCATTTAAGATTGTTTCGTAGTAGGGTTGAATTTTTTGAAACATAGAAACAATTTTTTCACTGTTGTTTCCTGGCAAGCTAAGGCTGTCGTTGCCATTCAGCAGTGCATTATGGGATATTTCCCAAATCTGCAATGTTTTTTTTAAGTGATTTGTAATTGTAATTTTATTGTCTGCATTGTCTTTTTGAGAAAGTAACAGGATTTCTTTTGTAAGTTTTTGGCTCAACATACGTTGTCTTCCTGCCACATTTATTATGGTAGAATCACTTTGCTGATCGTTTAAGTAGTTGCGAATAATTACCTGGCTAATAATAACGCTTAAGGCGATTGCACTTAACGCAATAATGTATAAACTACTTAGTTTTCTAAAAGTCCGTTTATCCAGAGAGCCTCCGTTGTTGGTCATAAAATTTGAATTTTAAGCTAATGCTTTCTTAACTAAATTAAGAGTTTTTTCGGACAGCTTAAGTGTTAAGGCTGTTTTTTGACCTTGTTCAGACATTTTCCGCCATGTTTTTTGAAGAATATCAATTACTTTTTCTTCGGTATGTTTACTTCCAAAATCTGCCAAATAGTATTCTAAGAAAACCAAACAAACTACGTCTTCCAGCATTTGCGAGTCTTTATCTTTTTTAAATGATTTTTTACTGATTAAGAAAGAGACCTGATCAATAAAATTATCATTATACCCAACTTCTTTTAAAATATCACTTGTAATTTGTGAGTGATGCTTTTGGAGTTTGTTACGCCAGTCTAAATACCCTGTTTTTCCCATTGGATATTTGTTTCGCAGAATTCCCCACCTGCAAATATGTTGTGCCCGTGCTGCAATTTGTAAAGCTTCCGGTGCATTCGGGTTTATTTCAAGTAATTTTTGCGACATGCGTCGAGAATACAAGAGCTCTTTTGGGTATTCTTTCCATAGGTACAGCTCTATATTTGGGTCTTTAGAGTTTCTTTCATCAATTAATAGAATTGCCTTTTCAAACTTTGTATTCACTTTAAATAAATTTTAGTTGATTCAAAACTATTCAGAAAATCCGATATACACAAAGTTGTTTTCGATTTTTATGGGATAGGTTGCAATAGCTTCCAGGTCGCCATTAAGATTTTCTCCGGTTTCCAGTGAGAATGTTTTTTTGTACATCGGGGAAGCTACTTTGGGAATGCCTTCATCGTCTCCAATCATACCTCTTGATAAAATCATTTCTAATGTATGCGGACATAAGTTTTGACAGGCATACCAACTGTTTTTTCTTTTAAAATTAAAAACGGCAATCTGTTTGTCTTTATACTTTACGCAGGCTCCGCCATTTTCAGGAAAATCGGTAACCATGGCTGCTTTAAACCAAATTTTTACTTCGCTGTTATCTACCTTGCTGTATTTTTCTAAAATTGATTCCATTTGTTTGTTATTTAGTTATTGTCGTAATTCCGGTATTTTTTGTTCGCGCATTGGCACAAACGCAATGTTATCGTCTTTATCATCTACATTTACAAAATGTTTAAAGCGGGTTTTTATTTCTTTATTTTCAATGGCTTGTTTCCATTCGCACTCATAAGCATCTACCAGGCCTTGCATTTCTTTTTCAAGTTCTTTTGCTATCTGTAAGCTGTCTTCAACTACGATTTTCTTTAGTTGCTCAATTCCTCCTTCAAGTTTATCAAGCCAGGCGGCTGTCCGCATAAGTGGCGCAGCAGTTCTTATGTAATACATTAAAAACCTGTCCAAATATTTTAGGCACATATCACCATCTATTTGTTCGGCCAATAGTAAGGCATGTTTGGGCGTAGCACCACCATTGCCACAGACATATAAATTGTATCCTCCGTCAACAGCTATTACGCCAAAATCCTTACCTCTGGCTTCGGCACATTCTCTAATGCAGCCCGATACACCACCTTTTATTTTATGCGGAGATCGCAGGCCTTTGTAACGGTTTTCCAACTTTATAGCAAAACTTACACTATCATCCATTCCGTATCTGCACCAAGCAGATCCTACACAACTTTTTACTGTACGTAACGATTTTCCGTAAGCATGCCCGCTTTCAAAACCGGCATCAATAAGTTCTTCCCAAATTGCAGGCAAATCATTTAAATGTGCACCGAATAGATCTATTCGTTGCCCTCCTGTAATTTTAGTATATAAATTGTATTTTTTACCAACTTCGCCTATAACGATTAATTTTTCAGGCGTAATTTCTCCTCCTGGAATTCTTGGCACAACAGAATAGGTTCCGTTTCTCTGGATATTCGCTAAAAACCTATCGTTCGAATCCTGAATTGATGTTTCTTTATTAGGGGTATCATTATATATGCTTGCAAAAATTGACGCCACAAGTGGTTTGCATATTTCACATCCGTCGCCTTTGCCACAAACATCAAGTGCTTTGTTAAAAGTTCTAATTTTTTTAATTTTTACAATGCCAAATAATTCCTGCCTTGTGTAATCAAAATGATCACAGATATTTTCTTTTACTTCTTTGCCTAATGATTTTAATGTCTCATTTATCAAATCTACAACCATTGGCTTACAGCCTCCGCAACCTGTAGTTGCTTTGGTATGCGATACAATGTCTTTTAAATTGTTGCACGTTCCGTTTGTGATTGAATTACAGATGCTTCCTTTTGAAACACTTTCGCAAGAACAAATTTGTGCGGTATCGGGCAAATCCATTGCACTGCCAAAAGATGCACCACCTTCTCCGCGAGCTCCCAATATTAAGTCTTCGGAATTTTCGGGAAGTGTCATTCCGTTTAAATAGATCTGATGCAGCATATTGTAGTCTTCTGCATCGCCAACCAGAATACCACCCAGTAAGGATTTTCCATCATGGCTTACATTTATTCTTTTATACAGGCCTTTGGCTTTATTTTCAAATACGATGGCATGCCCTTCGTCCGGTGATACGAACGGGTCGCCAAAACTAGCTACATCTACACCAATTAGTTTAAGTTTTGTTGACATGTCAATTTTTGCACTCATCAATATTTCTTCATTGCCCAAAATTTGCTCAACAGCTACATCTGCCATTTCGTAACCCGGGGCAACCAATCCGTATATCATTTCATTATAAAGAGCCACTTCTCCAATTGCAAAAATTTCAGGATCGGAAGTCTGCATTTTTTGGTTCACGACCACACCACCACGAATGCCTGTTTCTAAATTGCAGGTTTTAGCCAGTTCATCGCAGGGTCTTATTCCGGCTGAAACCACAAGCATATCTACGGCTAGTTTTTCTTCATTATTAAATTCTATACCTGCAATAAAACCATTCTCTCCTAATATTTGGCTGGTGGCTTTATTTAAATGAATGGTAATTCCCAGAGACTCTAATTTATTTTGAAGCATATCACTGCTTCTTTCGTCAAGTTGTCTGGGCATTAGTTTGGGTGCAAATTCCAAAACATGAGGTTCCAGTCCCATGTCTCTAACTGCTTTAGCAGCTTCAAGTCCTAATAACCCTCCCCCTAAAACAGCAGCTTTTCCTTTCGGATTTATTGATTTTATCTTTTCTGCATATGCTAACATAGCTTCCAGATCCTCGATTGTTCTGTATACAAAAACACCATCTTTTTCAATTCCTTTAATGGGTGGAACAAAAGGAGTTGATCCTGTAGCTAATACTAAATAATCGTAAGAAAACTGCTTGTCGGAAACTGTTGTAATTGTTTTTGATTTTCTGTGTATGTCAGAAACACGCTCGTTGGTAATGAGTTCTATGTTATTTTTTGTGTACCAATCCCGTGGTGCCAGCTCTAAAGATTTAGCATCTTGGTTTTCGAAAAACGCACTTAAATGAACACGATCATAGGCTGGTCGTGCCTCGTTTCCAAAAACAATAAGTTTAAAATTTGTTTTAGGCGTTTTTGCTATAAATTTCTCGCAAAATTTATACCCTACCATACCGTTACCAACAACAATAATTGTTTTCATATGCGCATGTTTTTATTATTCGATAAAACAAAATTAAGTAATAATACTTAAATAATTGAGATTTTATAAAAGTTTTTTTCAGAAAAATACGTATTATTGTTGTGGAAGAAAGAAAAAAAACAGCTTATATACTTACTAATGAGTTTGGTTAACAATCTGATTCTGATTGTTAACTTGCTGATTACCTGAATTATTTAGTTGTTTTTTTCTTTGCCGGGAAAAACCACTGGTATTTAAAAAACTATCTCTCACTAATTATTGGGAGATAGTTACTGAAAAATCATTTTTCTGTTATTTGCGATGTGCTAAAGCTAAGGAATACAGGGATGCTAAGTGACTTGAAATCAAAATTGGGTAAATACGTAATTTTAACGATACTACTTATGCTATTAAATCAAGCCAATTGCAATATTTGCGAAAACACGGGTTGTCTTATAAAGAAGAATATTGCTTCTGCGTTAATGCAGGAATTTATTCAGCAAAAGAATACAATAGTTTGTAAAAAGGGGCAGCAGTTTATTATGGAGGGCGCACCAGTCAGTGGTTTGTTTTTTATGAATAAAGGAAAGGCAAAGGTGTTGAAAACCGGTATTTATGGGCGAGAGCAAATTTTGCGATTTGTTAAAGAAGGTGAAATTATCGGGCACAGGGGATTCGGAACTCAAAATAAATACTCTGTAAGTGCTTTGGCGATGGAAGACAGTGTTTTGTGCAATTTCACATCCGAAGTGTTGGGTAATATGCTGCAAAATGTACCGGAACTTACTTACGATTTTATGTTGTTTTACGCAGAAGAACTGAATACTTCTGAAACGAAGGTAAAAGCATTTGCCCAAATGACTGTAAGGGAAAAGGTAATAGATGCATTGTTGTACATACAAAGAAAGTTTGGCGAAAATTACAAAGGCTTATTAAGCATGCAATTGAGCAGGAAAGATATTGCAGATTTTGCAGGTACTACAGACGAACAGGTTATCAGAACAATATCCACTTTAAAAAGAGAAGGTTTGTTAATTACAGTTGGGAAAAATATTGGTGTTGTTAATTCAGATAAATTAAAAAAGGAAATATCTGAACACAATTACTACTTAAACACTTAAATTTTTAACTCTCTTTAATTTTTGCAATACTTAGAATTTAGTTATTGTGCATTTCGTTTGCATTGCACTCTCAAAATCAATCGTTTGTATTTTAAATGTGGTTTTTAGCAGGTTTTTATAAGTTGTATAAATTTGTTTTATTAAGACTTTCAGCATACTTAAGATGGATATATACGTATACATTTACCAAACTAAGTATTTGTACTGAATTAGTAATTAACTGTTAAAACACAACTTATGAAATTGAGCGTTTTAAAAATTACCCTTGTTATTTTCTCAATTTTTTTTACAGCCTGCGGCGGTAAAGAAACTAAAAAAGCTACTGGTACAACTCAAAGTCCGGTAAGTATAGAAAGCAAGACAAAGAAACTTGACATTGAGAAAGCACAATTAACTTTTGGCTTTATAAAACTAACCGATATGGCTCCTTTAGCCATTGCTAAAGAAAAGGGCTTTTTTGAAGATGAAGGCTTGTTTGTATCTATAGAAGCACAGTCTAACTGGAAAAATATACTGGATAGAGTTGTTGATGGACAATTAGATGGTTCGCACATGTTGGCAGGTCAACCAATTGCCGCCAGTGCAGGCTTTGGCAGGCAAGCAGAATTGGTAACTCCTTTTTCAATGGATTTGAACGGAAATGGCATTACTGTATCGAATGATGTTTGGGAAAAAATGAAACCTAATGT
>JAESUW010000050.1 GCA_016760525.1 Labilibaculum sp. | reverse complement strand
GTAAATTAATAATCGAACCTAAGGTTAATAATTTTTGGAGGTTCCCTTCGGTCGGGCTATCCGCTCATACTCCTCAACATTCCTTCCGCTACGCTTCACTAATATTTCCGGGGTAACCGCTACTATCCCTAACCCAACCAACCAACCAACCAACCAACCAACCAACCAACCAACCACCACATCAGCCAATAATTTCCAAAGACTTGAGTTTCCTATTGATTCCCCGACTAGGTTTCGGGCAACCAATAAGCAAAAGCTCCTGCTGATTTGCAATCAGCAGGTTTCGAGTTTAGTATCTTTGAATCCGAAGGATTCATTCAACCAATCTGAATTCAGTTTTTGATAAGTCCCCTTTAGGGGATTTAGGGGTAAAATATCAATTATCTGGGGTTTAAACTCAGGAAAACAAAAAAGAATCCTCTGTTTTTTATTTAATCGTGTTCCTGCTAAGGTCGTTTATTTAGAACTTCTATTAGTTTTTAGCAGCTGATAAAGGAATGTTTTTTTACAAAATCTCACAACATATTACATTCCATAATATTTCTTTAAGACTTCTACTAATAGTCCTCCTGCAACTCCAATTCCAACACTCCAAGTTCCATCTAATGCTTTAGTAGTCATTTTCTGAATCCAAGTATTTACTTTTGAGCCAAATAATTTGTTCTCATAATCTGGCTGTTCATTTATCACCTTCTCTAACTCCTTTATATCCTCTTCCTCAACATGATTCTGCTTTAGCACATCCCGAACAGCATTAAAATCTAATTTCGAAATATTAATTTTATTCTCTATGGAATTTTCATTACCTGTATTGATAAAATTTCCATCACCTTTGATAATCATTTTGTTCATAATGTCTTGAATTACAACATTCACCTCATTTTTCTTAATAATTAAATCTTCCATTTTAATTTCAAATCCAAATTCTCCCTCCAAACTTAAAATAAGATCTAATGCAATATTTCTAATTTCAGATAAGGTTTGTTCAACCGCCCCACATCCCACCTCTTTATGTGCCGAGTAAACATTTGCATAGGGATTCCCCATTCTTTGATAATTCTCAGTCAGATAATATAGAAGTTCGCTAGGAATAGCAATCTGTAATAATGGCGCCTTTTTGTCCTTGATATATGATTCCAAAACCGATAAAGCTTCATAAAAATCGAATGTCTCTAAGTGCACTTTGACAAGATCAGATAATCCGTTTGTCGGCAACACCTGATTTGTGTATTGCATCCTACCATTTATCAAATTACCTTTAAGATTACAGCCATAAATACGATATTTAGGTAATTTATCATCTTCCTTATATCCAGAAAGTTCTTTACTCACCCAATCTGAAAGAGCCTTATTATTTAGCCTTACCGCAAGAACTTTTATTTTCAATAATGACGTTGTGATTGAATTATCATTATCTGTTAATAATTTTGCAATTTCTGTTAATATGTTCATCTGTATTTTATTGCCTATTAGTAGTTGAAATTTCAAAATGTGGAATTGCACTTAAATGGGATTGTAAATTAGCTAATAATTCTTTCAATTCTATATGAATCATAATTTTACAGCATTAATAAAATGAAATCTTATGTCCATATACCAACAATAATCTCCAGTAACAACGCAACACCAATCGCTACTATCCCTTACACACGCAATTCTAATTCTGCAATTCAAAACAATAACCAATCACATTATGCAATGCCGTAGAGATACGACATGTTGTATCCGCATTTCACATTCACACAATTTATAACCAACAAAAACAGTCACGCCATGGCATGACCCTACAAATATTATTAATTTCTAATTCATAATTCTTCTCACCCTCCCCAACCATCGCGATCCAAACTGCGGTATTGAATGGCCTCAGCCAAATGATCCGTTTCGATGTTTTCAGAGCCTTCTAAATCGGCAATTGTACGCGAAACTTTCAGAATTCTGTCATAAGCCCGAGCCGAAAGTCCAACTTTTTCCATAGCCGTTTTTAGCAGTTGGTTACCTTCCTCGTTTGGCAAACAGTGGTTTCTCAATAATTTCGAACTCATCTGGGCATTGCAGTACACCCCATCGTGCTCCTCAAATCGTTTCACCTGAACTTCTCTGGCTTTTTCAACCCGCAACCGAACCAATTCGCTCTTTTCCGACAAGCGTTTATCCGATATTTTATCGAAAGAAACAGGAACTACTTCAATGTGAATATCGATTCGATCCAAAAGCGGACCGCTAATTTTACTCAGGTATTTTTGAACCATTCCCGGGCCACACAAGCAATCTTTATCGGGGTGGTTGTAGTAGCCGCACGGACAAGGATTCATGGAAGCAATCAGCATGGTGCTGGCAGGATATTCAACGGTAGATTTAGCTCTCGATATGGTAATGGTTCTATCCTCCAAAGGTTGACGCATCACCTCTAACACGGTTCGTTTAAATTCGGGTAACTCATCTAAAAACAGCACGCCATTGTGCGATAAACTTATTTCACCAGGCAACGGAAATGTGCCGCCACCAACTAAAGCAACATCCGATATTGTATGATGCGGCGATCTAAATGGCCTTTGGGTCATCAAAGCACTGTTCTTTTCCAAAGTACCGGCCACCGAGTGTATTTTTGTAGTTTCCAATGCTTCCTGAAGTGTAAGCGGAGGCAAAATACCAGATATTCGTTTGGCAAGCATGGTTTTCCCTGCTCCGGGAGGTCCAATCATAATTATATTGTGTCCGCCGGCTGCCGCAATCTCCAAAGCACGTTTCACATTCTCCTGCCCTTTTACATCGGCAAAATCGTGCGGAAAATTATTTAAGTGCGCATAAAACTCAGCTCGCGTATCTACTTCGGTGGGCGGAATTTCCAAATCGCCTTTCAAAAAGTCAATTACCTCTTTAATGCTATCAGCTCCAATCACTTTTAACTTGTCAACCACAGCAGCTTCGCGTGCATTTGCTTTTGGTAAAATCAAACCCTCAAATCCTTCTTCCCGTGCCTGAATGGCCATGGGCAATACTCCTTTTATAGGAACCAAACTGCCATCGAGCGATAATTCGCCCATAATAAGATACTTACTAAGCACTTCACAATTAATTTGCTCGGTAGCAGTTAGTATTGCAATTGCCAATGGAAGATCGTAAGCCGATCCTTCTTTTCGGATATCGGCAGGAGCCATATTAATAATGATTTTTTTACCGGGAATCTTGTAACCAATCTCGCGCAAGGCAGAATCTATTCGCTGCTGACTTTCCTTTACTGCATTATCGGGCAATCCGACCAAAGAAAAACGAACGCCTGGAAAAACATTCACCTCTATTGTAATTGTAGTGGCATGAATACCATACACTGCACTCCCATAGGTTTTAACAAGCATATTAATAAATTTAACTAATTAACAAAACCAACTGGTGAATATAACAATAATACAACAACTTACGATAACATAATTCATGTTATAGAAAAGACACTTACTTCCTGCATAAACACAAAAAAAAAGGATGCCGTTTTGACATCCTTTTATAGATAAATTTTATTTTAATAGATATTTCCTTCTTTTATTTGCGTAAACCGAAACTCACATCAAAATCTCATATCTATAACAACTATTTCATTTTTGCCTCGATATACTGAATCAAACAATGAATTACTTTAATGTGTATTTCCTGCACCCTATCGGAATACTTTTCCCAAGGCACCCGAATTTCCACATCGCAAAGCGCTGCCATTTTGCCACCAGTTTTCCCGGTCAATCCAACAACAAATAATCCTTTTTCTTTGGCCACCTTTACTGCATTAATAATATTCGCCGAATTTCCCGAGGTGCTGATTCCCAAAAAAACATCTCCTTTTTGTCCCATGCCCTCAACATATCTCGAAAAAATATAATCGAAACCATAATCGTTTGCCACGCAGGTAATATGACTAGGATCTGAAATAGCAACTGCAGGCATCGAAGGTCTATCGCCACGAAAGCGACCTGTTAATTCTTCTGCAAAATGCATTGCATCGCACATAGAACCACCATTGCCACATGAAATTATCTTCCCTCCGTTCTTCAATGATTTTACCATTGCGTCTCCGGCATTTTCAATAGCAGAAAAATTTGCTTCGTTTGAAATAAATTCATTCAAAACTTTTTGTGCGTCCAAAAAGCTCTCTTTTATATCGTTTAGAATCATCTTGTTCAAATTTTATTCAAAAGTATAAAAAAAAGTGTAATGAGACTTTAGATAAGAGTAATGAGATTCACTCAGCACCTAAGTTTCACATTTTTTCAAGACTTTTAGACCAGTCAACTTTAAACCTTTCCATACTTTTTTTAGTAAGTTTATGTCCTAAAACCCTTATTTCCTTCATTAATGAGAAACAATAAAGATCGTCTTTACGAAATAATATTCGAGGCAGACACCAAAACAGGGAAAATATTCGATGTCTCCCTGCTTATTGTTATCCTTCTTAGCATACTTTTAGTTGTACTTGAAAGTGTGCCTTCCATTGAAAGAGATTATCACCATTTGCTGAAAATTTCGGAATGGATAATTACAGGTATTTTCTCGCTTGAATACATTCTAAGAATTTGGATTGTTAAAAAACCCAAAGCATATATTTTCAGTTTTTACGGCATCATCGATTTGCTCTCTGTTCTTCCATCCTATCTGGCTCTTGTAGCAGCGGGCACACATGGTTTCATGGTAATCAGAGCATTGCGCTTACTTCGAATATTCCGAATTTTAAAACTCAACCGCTACATTAAAGAAGGAGCAATTATCGTTCGTGCCCTTCGTAAAAGCAGAATAAAAATATCTGTTTTTCTTTTTGCCGTTCTTACAATGGTAATTATTATTGGAACCATCATGTATTTAATTGAAGGGGGAGAAAATGGCTTTACCAGCATTCCCCGTGGAATTTACTGGGCGGTTGTAACCCTTACTACCGTTGGCTACGGAGATATTTCCCCAGCGACACCACTCGGACAGTTTTTCGCCAGTGTAGTAATGATTATCGGTTATGCCATCATTGCTGTTCCTACAGGAATTGTAACTGCCGAGCTCACCAAACAATCTTCAAAAAATAATTCAACTCAGGTATGTCCGCATTGTTTGGCCGACGATCATGTTGAAGATGCCTTATACTGTTATCAATGTGGCAAAAAGCTAAACTAATCTTAGTGCTGATATCAGTAAAACACACATTTAAATTCTGGCAAACAAATCTTTTTTTTAGGATATTTTAACTAGTAATAATCAAATTTGCAGAAGAAAGAATCCGGAAAAAATCGGTATATTTGTGGGTCTTTTTTAGACAAAAAGTATTGCTTGTACTGATTCTTTTGCCTTCTGATGATAGATTTTCTAACTTAATTGGCAAAAGCATCCGAATTATACCTACAACATTACACTTTTAACTGGTATAAAACATTTTATCATGGGATTTGCAAGTTTTTTAAAAAAACCGGAACACAAGAGATTTAATATTCAACCCAGATATTGGGATCCTGCAAAAGATGAGAGAGTAGATCGAGAAAGAAGGATTCGAGGAGAATTGGGTTTGAAAGGTGAAGATGAACCATACACCCCCAATATAAAAGGACGAATGAAAACGCAGCT
Organism: Labilibaculum sp.; assembly: GCA_016760525.1. Classification (GTDB taxonomy): domain Bacteria; phylum Bacteroidota; class Bacteroidia; order Bacteroidales; family Marinifilaceae; genus Labilibaculum. The sequence continues at coordinate 25,567 of JAESUW010000050.1, read as the reverse complement.
GCGTCATGGTCACTTCGATTCTAATGGCTCCAGAAACAAATCTAACATTAGATTGCTGGTTATCTTTGTCTTGCTTTCATTAGCAGCCTATATTTATATTTATGGATGGGATGGAGTCATTTAAATTTCTCTTTTTATAAATTTATTCTTGTCTCTTTTCTGTTATTCTGAAATCAGACAATTTAAATTTTACAAAACACGTTATACCATTTGTAAATAGCTTGGGCTATTTATAGCCCAGGAAATAATAAGGTATGATGCCGATATATAATTTGTCAGCTATATAGAAACGAAGTGCAAAAATGGCTCAGACAAATTAATAATCGGTATTACTGGAAAATAAACTTTAGAAGTAGAAATTTATATGTCGGATTTGATACAGATTCTGCCTGACAATGTAGCCAATCAGATTGCTGCAGGTGAGGTAGTTCAAAGACCAGCTTCAGTTGTGAAAGAGCTTGTGGAAAATGCCATTGATGCTGGAGGTAATTCTATAAAAATCAACCTAAAAGATGCTGGAAGAACACTAATTCAAGTTATTGATAACGGATGTGGTATGTCCGTTACCGATGCGCGTCTTGCTTTTGAACGACATGCAACCTCTAAAATCCGAAAAGCAGATGATCTGTTTGCAATTAGAACCATGGGGTTTCGCGGAGAAGCGCTTGCCTCTATTGCGGCCATTGCAAATGTTGAATTGAAAACCAAACGAACCGAAGACGAATTAGGAACTCATATTATTATCGATGGTTCCGAAGCAATTTCTCAGGAAGTATCGGCTTGCAGTGATGGAAGTAATTTCATCGTAAAAAACCTTTTTTACAATGTTCCTGCCCGTCGGAAATTCTTAAAAGCCAATTCTACCGAACTTCGCAATATCATTACTGAATTTCATAGAATTTCGCTTTCTCATCCTGAAATTGGCTTTCAACTTCTTCACAACGATACCGAAATTTACAACCTGCCCGCAAGTCATATCCGCCAACGAATTATCAACGTTTTTGGCAAGAGTATGAACCAAAGGTTAATCAGCATAAATACAAGTACCAGCATTGTTAAATTAACCGGGTTTATCGGGAAACCGAAAAATGCCAAGAAAAATTTGGGCGAACAATTCTTTTTTGTGAACAACCGCTATATGCGCCACCCATATTTTCACAAGGCTGTTATGCAGGCTTACGATAAAATATTGCCTCCGGAAACAATACCTCCCTACTTTATCTTTTTTGAAGTAGATCCACAAATTATTGATATCAATATTCATCCGACCAAAACAGAAATTAAGTTTGAGGATGAAAGAGCCATTTATCAAATTATTCAAGCATCCATTCGTGAGGCTTTAGGGAAATTTAATATTGTACCTTCTATCGATTTTGACGAAGACAACAGCTTAGAGATTCCGGTGGCAGGCAGTAATGCTGAGGTTGAAGCTCCAATGATTAAAGTGAATCCTGAATTCAATCCTTTCGAGGCAGATGTTAACTACAACCCTTTTGATGGGGAGAAGAGCTACAATCCTTTCGACGAAGAGCGCAGATCATTTGAATCGAACCAATTCTATCAGGAATTTAAGGCGAAAACACCTTCGGCACAAGGTGGTGCACCTAAAAAAGCGGTTCCTGAAAAATGGGAGACTTTATATGAGGAGCCGGCCAAAAGAGAATCGGAGGAGAAATTGAGTCAAGGGACAATTGACCGGGAAAATATTCCAGATTATTTCCATACACAAAAAGCACCGAAAGAATTTGTTCAAAAGAAGTTACCAGCTCAGGAACAAGTTCAAAAAGCGAAGAATTTTTTTCAGCTTAAAAATAAATACATATTAACACCTATTCGCTCAGGCCTCATGATCATTGATCAGCGTAAGGCACATGAACGAATTTTATTTGAAAAATTCATTAATTCTTTGGAAAATCATCAGGGAATTGCTCAACAAACCTTATTCCCACAAACCATAGAACTTAACGCTTCGGATTATACTCTTTTGCAAGTGATTATTGATGATGTTAGAGCCTTGGGATTTGATATCAGGGAATTTGGCAAGAAAACCTTTGTTATTAATGGCACTCCAGCCGACATTCATAATTCTGACCCGAAAGAATTGGTAGAAAACCTACTGGCGAATTACAAGTCGAATCAAATGGATGTGAAACTGAAAATTCGCGAAAATATAGCAAAATCATTGGCGAAAGCCTCAGCTTTAAATTATGGGAAAACCCTCTCGAATGAAGAAATGAGCTCGATAATTGATCAACTTTTTGCCTGCACCACACCCAACTTTACGCCAGACGGGAAACCAATTATTTCTATTCTTGAGTCTCAGGAATTAGAAAGCAGGTTTAAATAGAATGACAATCTGTCTTAGATTTGTTAATTAAACGCACAAATGATAAATTGGTCTAACTATTGTTATACTAAAGAAAATATTAAAATAAATTCGAATGAGTCAATTTAGATCTTCCTTTCTGGATCTCCCTCCGGTTGTAAAAAACCTGATAATTATAAATGTTTTAGTGCTGCTTGGAACCATGGTAATTGGTGACCGGTTTGGTTTTGATATCGATCACATTCTTGCTCTGCACCAACCTGCATCCGAATATTTCAGACCACATCAGTTTATCACACACATGTTTATGCATGGAGGAATAGGCCATTTATTCTTTAATATGTTTGCCCTGTTTATGTTTGGTCGGGTACTGGAAAGCGTATGGGGACCAAAACGATTTTTATTATATTATTTAATAACAGGACTTGGCGCAGCGGCACTTCACACTTTTGTTGGATGGCTTGACTATTCTTCGATGAAAGCAGCAGCCAATGCTTTTAGCAATACTCCATCTCCCGATTTAATGCTTCAGTTTATTCGTGAATACATGGGGCCGGTAAAACCTTGGGTTACCGATTTTGTAAACAGCTGGGCCGAAAATCCAAACAATACCTTTGATACACAAAAGGCTATTGCAATGGTAAACCTAATGATTACTGAAAATATTAATGTGCCAACTGTTGGTGCTTCAGGAGCGGTGTTTGGAATTCTATTAGCCTTCGGTATGCTATTCCCTAATACTGAATTAATGCTGATATTCCCTCCTATTCCTATTAAAGCGAAGTATTTTGTAATAGGATACGGTGTAATTGAATTATATATGGGCTTTCAAAATCAGAGTGGTGATAATGTGGCCCATTTTGCACACTTAGGAGGTATGATTTTTGGTTTTATCCTGATAAAGTACTGGCAGAAGAATTCGAGTAAATTTTATTAATAGTTTAAAGATTGATATTTCATGAGCATGAATTTCAACAATCCATATCAGTCTTATTCCCACCAAAATATTTGGGACGGAATTAAAGACTCATTTAAAGAAGGCAGCAATTTAACGAAACTGATCTACATCAACTTTGGTGTTTTTCTTATTGTTAAAATTGTGGGTGTATTAACTTTTCTTTTTAACCTTGAGACTTCACAAGTCCCGTTCCTTGTAAACTGGCTATCGGTACCTGCAGAAACAAATGCACTGCTGAGCAGACCTTGGACAGTATTCTCCTACATGTTTTTGCATGAAGGATTTCTTCACATACTAATGAATATGCTTTGGCTGTTCTGGTTTGGTCGAATTTTCTTAAGCTATCTTGATCAGAAAAAGCTGGTAAGCATTTATTTGATTGGTGGTTTAACTGGTGCTGCGATATATATTTTCGCCTACAATCTCTTCCCTGTATTTGAGAATGCTCGTTTTGGCTCCTATGCTCTTGGTGCATCAGCTTCAGTTATGGCCGTGGTATTCGCAACCGTAATTTATGCTCCTAATCATGTTATTCACTTGGTATTTATTGGTCCTGTTAAAATTAAACACGTTGCCTTATTTTTTATTGCTACTGATATTATAAGTATTCCTATAGGAAATGCCGGTGGTCATATTGCTCATTTAGGCGGTGCTTTTTATGGTTGGTTATTCATCAATCAGCTTCGCAAGGGCAAAGATATTTCTTCTGGATTTAATGCATTGATGGATTCATTTTTTGGTCTTTTTAAGAAACGAAAAATGAAGGTAAGCTATAAAAATACCCAGAAAATGGGAGACAAAGAATACAACAAAACAAAAAAACAAGATCAGGGAACATTAGACGGAATTCTGGAAAAAATTGCAAAATCGGGATACGACAGCTTAAGTAAAGAAGAAAAAGAAATACTTTTTAAATCGAGTAATCAGAAATAATAACTTGAAGAACTTTCTACACAAATCACTTGTTATTTTTAGTCTGATATTCTCAGGCTCGATTCTGTTTTCCTATTTGGCTGCTCACATTAATCCTGATAATTTTTGGATGCCTGCCTTTTGGGGATTGGCTTATCCTTATCTGCTGGTTATAAATATTTTATTTGTTATTTATTGGATGATCAGAAGGCGTTGGAGTTTTCTAATTCCATTAATTGCAATTCTTATTGGCTACCAGTCCTTTTCAAATTTTATTCAATTTAATTTCTCCGGAAAATCTGAAAATACTGAAAATTCGATTGGTATTTTAAGCTATAACGTACGTTCCTTTGATATTTACGAGTGGACAAAAGATCCTAAAACACCTGAAAAAATAGTTCAGCTCACTAAAGATCTTGGAGCAGAAATCATATGTTTTCAAGAATTCAGAACTACGAAATCCGGTTTACTTTCAATAAAAAATCTGAAAAAAGAATTAGCAGCGAAAAATTCAATTCGAAGTAAGCATGGCACAGGCGTTTCAATATTCTCCCGATATCCTATTACTCATCATGGAGAGATCAGTTTTGAGAAAGGAAACTTGTGCAGTGCCATTTTTGCTGATTTGCAAATTGGAAAGAAAACACTTCGGGTTTATAACCTGCACTTAGAATCGAACCGCTTTGTTGGTGAAAATTACAAATTCATTAATAAAAAGGAATTCAACGGCGATGAAAAAGAATTAAATGCACTAAAAGACATTTCCTTCCGATTGCGTCATGCCTTTATTCGCAGAGCTAAACAAGCTCAAATTATACGTGCACATATCGATAAATCGCCTCATCCTACAATTGTTTGTGGTGATTTTAACGACACTCCTCAATCATTTACTTATAATACTTTAAGAGATGATTTTAACGACTGTTTTATAGATAAAGGCTTTGGAATCAGTACAACTTATGCAGGAGATTTCCCTTCGTTTAGAATTGATTATATTCTTCATGACAAGCATACTAAGTGTAATGAGTATCAAAGAATCAAAAAACAACTTTCTGACCATTTCCCCATTCTCTCCAAACTCTCGTTTGTTGAAGACTAAGAAACTGTTTAAAATTTATTCTTTCGTTTTTTTAGATGAAGAAATAAAGCCTAACTGCATTAAATTCCATTTAAACAGAACCACTATTCGCATAAAATTTGCCTTGTCACACTTCATTTTTTATCGATAACCAAATTTAAAAAATTTCTAATCTTCTTACTTAATTTTCATTTGGTATTTTCGTTGCGTCACATAAATATTGTAATTCTGTGTTTGATATTTTGCCACAATATTTAATGTAGTATCAAGTGGTACTCCACGAGTGTGAGGAATTTCAAACCGAGCAGATCCTCCTTTTGCGAATAAAGGTTTGGCTGCAAAAGGAATGTATTTATCTTCCATTAAATCGGAAACATAGAAAATTACATTTTTGGAATAATTGCTTAGAGATAATGTCAAAACAATCACATCGGTCTTCTTAAATTTCTGAATTTCGATACGGGGAAATTTAGTCCGCAAATTTCCATTGCGCTTATATTCTTTTAAGCCTGTGCCTGGCTGTCCTTTCATATAAGGAGTTTCTGCCCAAATATTCCCATTGGAAAAGTATTTCTTCTGAATACCATCCTTTTTATCTTTATAATAGGGTGTTAAACTATACAAATTACCATTCTTGTGAAATTTTTTAGCAACACCACTCCTCTCATCATCAAAATAAATAACTTCATCGCTTAACTCACCAGACGAATAGTAAACTCTGCTAACTCCATGACGAACACCATTTCGATAAGTAATTTCGGCGGCTAGTTTATTCTCATCATCGTATTGTTTAACAAGTCCATTTTCGACATAAGAATTGTCCGATCTTACCGATTTCCTGCTCTTTTGCTCACAAGCAAATAGCAAAATCAATAGTAATAAGCAGATCCAATTTCTCATTTGGGGCATCTTTTTATGTTGGAAAATACAGTAATACCAATTTGAATAATTGGTGAGCTATAATAAAATTGAATTGTTTTGGACTTGTTCAAGGCAAAAAAGTAAAGCATAGCCGGGTTACGGTGCATCTTTTTTAACAAAGAAAAAGTTCAAAAAAAACAAGTTTATGGCTCAATCATTATTCAATTTGGTATATATTACAATCGAAAAGAAAATCGAGTGCCCCATAAAAATAATGCAAAGGTATGGAAGATGAAAATTATTCATCCACTAAATAAATAGTATACTAAGACAATAGTTCGTTACGTTTTTGTAAGTGTTTGTTTTTTAGGCTGATACGCAACAAGGCTATTGGTGGTTAAAACGCTGAAAATAAGTGATTTGTAAATCAGTCTAATGTCTCATATCTAATCCCGAAAGCCTTCGGGACTAACGATCTATTACTAAGAGGAAAGAGCCTTTTTTGCCGATTTAACAGTTTCGGATGGATGAATTACATCATTTTTTTTCGCTTTAATAAATAAGCTTGAAGAACGCTGTAAAATTCCTTTCTGATATCCGCTTCGACATAATCAATTGTAAATTGTCCGCACAACAGTTTTAATTCAGTAAAGAATTCTTTCTGCCGTTGGCTATATACTTTTCGAATATCCGACGGATTAAGTTTTATGCTTTCACCTGTTTCTAAATCGATAAACTGACTGGGATGATTCGGGAAATTAAATTCGTTTTCGAATTCTTTATCCCGAACAGAAAACAGTAAAACCTCATGTTTATTAAATCGCAAATGCTGCAAAGATTCTAATAGTTCTTTCGGTGTTTCTTCACCCATAAAATCAGAAAAAATAATTACAAGTGAGCGTTTGTGCAATCCTTCGGCCAGTTGATGTAATGTGTCGGAAATTTTGGTTTCCCTATTTTTCTCAATTCCTTCTTTATTATACAGCTTACCTAAATGAGCATAAAGCAAATGGGCATGTGTAACAGAAAGTTTGGCAGGCGTAAGAAGATCAATTTTATCGGAAAAGGTACACAAACCAACTGCATCTCTTTGTTTTCTAAGCAAATGAACCAAAGCCGAAGCACAAAGTACCGAAAACCCCAGTTTGGTTTGGTGCTTTTGCTGATAAGGAAATAACATTGAAGAAGAAGTATCGATAACAATATGAGCTCTTAGGTTGGTTTCTTCCTCAAATTGCTTAACAAATAACTTATCGCTGCGTGCGTATAGTTTCCAATCGATGTGTTTGGTAGATTCCCCTTTATTGTAAAGTCGATGTTCTGCAAATTCAACCGAAAAGCCATGATATGGACTACGGTGTAAGCCGATTAAAAACCCTTCAACAATCTGTTTGGCTAAAAGCTCCAGATTATCAAATTCCTGAAATTGTATAAGGTCCGAAAGTTGCTTCACAAAGTACCGGCTTGAATTTTTACGAGTAAAAAAAAGGGCATAGAAGAAATCTCTATGCCCCAAATATTTTTATGCAATTGCTGCTTATAATAAAGTGTCAATCTTTTCTGCAAGACTTGATTTTGGAACTGCTCCCACTTGTTTGTCAACAATTTCACCACCTTTAAAGAAAAGGATAGTAGGAATATTACGAATTCCGTATTTTGCAGAGGTAGCAGGACTACTATCTACGTCCATTTTTGTAACTACGATTTTTCCATCATAATCATTAGACAGTTCGTCTACAATTGGGCCAACCATTCTACATGGACCACACCACTCTGCCCAGAAATCAACCAACACAGGCTTATCCGATTTCAACACAACTTCTTCGAAATTAGTATCGTTTACTGCAATTGTCATGGTAATCTATTTTTAAGTTTTTTGTATTTTAATATTAATTCGTGCAAGTTAATTAATTTTGAAGTTAATATCAGGATTATTTTTAAAATATTCAATCAATTCATTGGAAAGGTTTACCCTACAAGTTCTTGAGAACATTTTCACTCTTATATTTCGTTCATCTGAGATCACAAAGTTCACTTGTAAATTTCCTTTACTCTCCTCCATGCAACTTGCCATTTCTGTCACTAATTCATTCGTAAGACTAGTAACAGGAATCTCAATAGTAATCTCTTTCACTCGCTTCTCCATAACATCGGAAAGCAAATTAATTCCTTTCACCTTAAACTCTAATTCTGTTGAGCCTCTTGGCCAAGAGCGGGTTTGCACCCTTCCGTTTATAAATACCGAAATTCCTTCGATAAAATAATTGCCATATTCAACAAAATCCTTTGAGAAAAATGCAAATTCATACGAGTCAGAAAAATCTTCAATAGTAACAATTGCAAAAGGATTCCCCGTTTTTGTTGTTCCTCTTCTAACGGCAGTTACCATACCTGCAACACTAATTTCCTTATCTTTAAAAGATTCCATTTGAGAACCTAATTGAGCAAAAGTAGCATTACAAAAGGTCTCAATCTCTAAGCGGAAATCATCTAACGGATGAGCAGAAAGATAAATACCAATTAAAGCCTTTTCCTTATTTAACCGTTCCAACTTATGCCAATCGGCACACTCTGGAATTTTAGGTGGAGTTACTACATAATCATCAACATCCCCAAATAAGGTTTGCTGCATACTGTTGTTTTCTGCCTGCAATTTAATTCCATATTTCACTAAATTTTCCATGAAAGTGGTCTCAAATTCATCCGGATGAAAATATTGACCTCGTTTTAAACCAAAACTATCAAACCCACCAGACATGGCAAGATTTTCCATGGTTCGCTTATTAACAGTTCGAAGATTTACCCGCTCGATAAAATTAAATATTGATTTGAAATTACCATTCTCCCGTTCATTAATAATATCTAAAACAGCCTGCTCTCCAACTCCTTTTATTGCAGCCATTCCAAATCGAATGTCTCCATCTTTATTTACGGTAAAACGTGAGTATGATTCATTCACATCAGGACCCAATACCGGCATTCCCATGCGTTTACACTCATCCATAAAGATGGTTACCTTGGTTATATCAGATAAATTCCGACTTAATACTGCCGCCATAAACTCGGCAGGATAATGTGCTTTTAAAAATCCTGTTTGGTAGGCAATATAAGCGTAGCAAACCGAGTGAGATTTGTTAAATGCATATTTTGCAAAGGCCTCCCAGTCCAACCATATTTTTTCAATTATTTTATCAGCCAAAACATTGTCGCCATTAACCCCTTCCATAAATTCGGGATTATCGTGACAACCATTGATGAATTTCACCTTCAGCTCATCCATCATCTTAATTTGCTTCTTACCCATTGCCTTACGCAATGAATCGGACATGCCTCGGGTAAATCCGGCCAAAGCTCGTGATTGAAGCATTACTTGCTCCTGATAAACTGTAATTCCGTATGTATCATCCAAATATTTTTCCATGATTGGATGATCGTATTCGATCTCTTCCTCTCCATGTTTTCTTCGGACAAATGATGGTATATATTCCATCGGCCCCGGACGATACAAGGCATTCATGGCAACCAAATCTTCGAAACGGTTTGGTCTCAATGCTCGAAGGTGTTTCTTCATTCCTGGTGACTCAAACTGGAAAATACCTGTTGTTTCTCCCTTGGAAAATAGTTCGAATGACTTCTCGTCAGTTAATGATATTTTATCGATATCAATATCTATACCCTGCGACAATTTAATATTGGCCAATGTATCTTTAATGATTGACAGAGTTTTCAATCCTAAAAAGTCCATTTTCAACATCCCTACGGGCTCTACAAATCGTCCATCGTACTGCGTAACCAGAAGATTGTAATCCTTCACCTTCATTACCGGAATGTGCTCGATTAAAGGATCTCGTCCAATAATAACTCCACAAGCATGAACTCCGGTTTGTCGAACAGAACCTTCCAAAGTTTCAGCAAATTTTAAAGTTCTGACAATAAGCGGATTGTCAGAGTTTTTTTCTTTGGCTAATTCCGGTTCCTCGGCAAATGCCTTTTTCAGACTCATTTTTGGTCCCTCAGGAATCAATTTTGCCAATCTATCCGCTTCAGGTAGTGGTAATTTCATTACCCTTGCAACATCGCGTATGGCCATTTTGGCTGCCATGGTTCCAAAGGTGATAATGTGTGATACTTTATCGTGTCCGTATTTATCAGTAACCCAATCCAATACCATTTGGCGACCATCATCATCAAAATCGATATCTACATCGGGCATAGAAATACGATCAGGATTTAGAAAACGCTCGAACAGCAAATCATATTTGATCGGATCGATATTGGTAATTTTAATACTGTATGCAACAGCAGATCCGGCTGCAGATCCCCGACCAGGGCCTACAATTACGCCCATATCTCTTGCGGCCTTAATAAAATCCCAGGTAATTAAGAAATAACCCGGGAATCCCATTTTCTTGATGGTGTCCAACTCAAAATCCAAACGTTCCACAATATCGGGAGCCAATTCCTCACCCCAGCGTTCATGTGCTCCTTCGTAAGCTAAATGATGAAGATAATCATCTGCATCCTCAAAATTATCGGGGATAGGAAAATCGGGCATTAAAGGTGCAATATCCAATTTATACTCCTCTATTTTCTCTGCAATTTCGGCCGTATTAGTAATTGCTTCAGGAACATCAGCAAACAGGTCCTGCATTTCCTGCGTTGTTTTAAAAAATTCCTGTTTGGTATACCGCATTCGTTTAGGATCATCCAAATCTCTACCCGTATTTAAACAGATTAACAAATCGTGAGCATCGGCATCTTCTGCATTCAAAAAATGAGAATCGTTGGTTGCTATTACTTTTACATCGAACTCTTTTCCCAGCTCTAGTATTTTGGTGTTACACAATTCCTGATTGTCAAAGATGTTGGCATTCATTTGCGGATCATCGGTTTTATGACGCATAATTTCCAAATAGAAATCGTCTCCAAATAAATTTTTATACCAACGAATTGTATCTTTGGCTCCATCTAAATTACCAGCCATAATTTGTTGAGGAACCTCGCCTCCCAAACAGGCTGAACTAATGATTAAACCCTCGCCGTATTTCTCTAATAATTCGCGGTCAATTCTGGGTTTATAGTAGAATCCTTCTACATATCCAAGAGAAGCTAATCGCATTAAATTATGATATCCTACCAGGTTTTTTGCCAAAATAATCAGGTGATATCCCGACCGGTCTTCTTTTTCACTTTTTTGATTTCGATCTCGTCGGGCAACATATGCCTCTATTCCTAAAATTGGTTTTACTCCATTTTTAGTTGCTGTATCGTGAAATTGTTTTGCTCCGAACATGTTTCCATGATCGGTAATAGCAAGGGCAGTCATGCCATCCTCTTTGGCTTTATTCACCAATCCTTGTACGCTGGCAGCTCCATCGAGAATGGAATATTGTGAATGAACGTGTAAATGCGTAAATGCGGTCATTTATATCTATCTGGTAATGTATATTCTATCTGTTTTTCAGGCGATTTTTTGCCTGTCCTTAAAGTTGGGCAAAATTAGTAAATATCAAATAAGAAATGCCTTCTAAATAACAATAGATCGTTAGATGTCAGACATGAGATATTAGATTGATTTACAAGGTGCTTATTACCAAACCCTTACGGTGATGATTCATTCGAGCGAATTCCGCTAAGAATCAGATACTTACAAAACATTAACGAACTATTGAAATAAATAAGATTTGTTAAAATTTGAGTGCGTGAGTGATTGAAGTGGATACCCCGCAACGAGTTGGCGAGTGAGGAGTAGAAACGAAAAGCACGACCGACTTTTAGGAGGGCACGCCCTATTTATAGATATGAGATAATAGATTTGAGATGAGAGATAGAATAAACAAATTTCACTCATTAACTGTAACAAGCTATTAAGATGATTGTTACAAAACGGAAATAATCTTAAACATGTGTTTTCAATCAAAAATAAAATAGTATCTTTGTCGCGCTTATAAATCGTGGTATGCATACCACAACTTATTCATTTATTAAAATAAAGTTATGTCAGTAAAAATTAGACTAGCTAGACACGGTCGTAAAAGAAACGCATTCTACCACATTGTGGTAGCAGATAGCAGATCACCACGTGATGGTAAATACATTGAGCGTATTGGATCTTACAATCCAAACACCAATCCTGCTACAATTAACTTGGATTTTGACAAAGCTATCAACTGGCTTGGAAATGGTGCTCAGCCTACTGACACTGCAAGAGCAATTTTATCTTACGAAGGTGTAATGATGAAAAAGCACTTGTTGGAAGGTGTAAAAAAAGGAGCTTTTGATGAAGCTGCTGCTGAAACAAAATTCGAAGCTTGGAAAAAAGAAAAAGAAGCTAAAATCAATGCTAAGAAAGAGGGTCTTTCTAAAACTGCTGAAGAAGCTGCTAAAGCTGTTTTTGATGCAGAAGCTAAGATTAGCTCTGACAGATTAGAAGCTATCGTTAAGAAAGCTACTGATGCTGAAGCTGCTGTTAAAGCGGAAGAAGCTGCTGCTAAAGCTGAAAAAGAAGCTGCCGCTGCTCCTGCTGCCGAAGGTTCAAAAGAAACTGAAGCTTAATATTGAGTACATGCTTAAAATAGAAGATTGCTTTCTTGCCGGAACATTTACTAAAACTCATGGAGTTAAAGGCGAATTAGTTGTCAAGAAAAACAGTGACCTTCTTGAAAAAAATAAATTGGAATCAGTTCTTGTCGATATTGACGGAGGACTGGTTCCTTTTTTTATTCCTAAAAAAGGAATTACTCTTCGAAATCATTCCTCTGTTCGTATTGTTATTGAGGATATGAATACGGAAGCAAAGGCACAACGATTTATTGGGTGTGATATTTACATTCCGATGAAAGATGTTCCCGATTTTGTTGAAGAGGCAGATGACCTGGATCCAAATCTGCTAATTGGCTTCCTTTACATTGATAAGGAAAAAGGTGAACTTGGGAAAATTGATGATATTCAAGATTACTCAGGAAATGTTGTTTTGGTAATTACGGTTAATGATCAGGAAGTTTTGATTCCTTTTGCTGAAGATAACTTCATAGAAATAGATGAAGAAAACAAAACGATAAGCATGGAGACTCCCGATGGTCTTATTGATATGTATTTAGAAGAATAACTCTTCTGTAATTTCTTTTCCTTTTTACCCAATTATTTTCAAATAATTCTGCTTCGTTTTTTTTAAGCCAATATTTCTCCTTCGAACCCGCGAATTCTGATTTTTAGTATTTCGGGTACTTTTATGCTTTCACCTAATTTTTTGCTGTAAGCAACCATAACCTGCGATGTTTTGGTTTTAATTTCGCCTGTTTTTAAATCGACAATATTCTGATAGACTCCAACACTCTTATTACCAATTCGATAAATTTTTGTTTGCACTTCAATTTTATCACTTAGGGTGATGGATGACAAATAATCAATCTCGAGATGAGCTACAATTAAAGCTGAATCGCTCCAGTCAATCACTTCTCCATACACTTGTTGAAAATAATCAATCCGAGCTAAATCGAGGTAACTCAACTGCACTCCATTATTTGCATGTCCCATTAAATCGATATCGCCAAAGCGAATTTGTATTTTCTTCTTATGCTTGAATTCCATATTAGATTAAATTTTGAACGAAGATAGAGAGAAGTTTTCGAATTGACCTGTATTGAATTTGATATTTTATGAAGTGCTGAAAGTACTTGTACTAATTTTAGGTGCAACTTTTCTTCGACTTGTTCGTCCTTATAGAAGTATATTATTTTTTCACTTAAATCTTACACAAATGAAAACAAAAAAATTCGTTGCCATATTTGCCTTATTCGCTTTTGTTTTGAGCGGAAGTGTGGTTTTTGCTCAGAAAACTGAAAACAGAGATGTGCGTGATTTTGAATCGATTAGCTTATCTATTCATGCCAAAGTATACGTAACACAAGACAATTACACTTCAGTTAAAATTAAAGGTGATGCCGATGATTTAGAAGAAATTATAACAATTGTAGAAGATGGAACCTTAAAAATTAAGCGCAAAAAAAACAAACGCTGGGGCTGGAACAATTCGTTTAAAAGTATTGAAGTTTATGTGACATCCGCGACTATTAAAAATCTAAAAATATCCGGGTCGGGTAATATTGCAGCCAAAAGTTCTATAAAAACAGATAATGCCATTTACGCCATTAGTGGAAGTGGAAATATTTTTATTGATGACCTATCTGCTGAAACAATTGAATGTCATATTTCAGGATCGGGAGATGTGAATTTAAAAGGCGATGGATTGCGAGATCTTGAGATTCACATTAGTGGTTCGGGTGATGTTGATGCAGGCTATCTTAAGTCTGAAAACGTAAGTGTTCATGTATCGGGCTCGGGTGATTGTAAGGTATATGCAACAAAAAAACTGAATGCAAGAGTAGCTGGCAGCGGTGATATTTACTACCGCGGAAAACCAGATTCTGTAGATTCAAAATCTGCTGGTTCCGGCCATATAAGATCAATTGGAATGTAACAATAGATCGTGAGACATTAGATTGATCTGCAACGCGCTTATTTTCATGCTCTTAGATTTAGGTGTGTATTGCGCAAATCACTCTAAAAGTCAGACACTTACAAAGCCTTAGCGAGCTGTTGATGTAAGAAACACTTTAAAAATATCCGTAGGGACGCACAATCGTGTGTCCCTACTATCTTATTATTTGAATCTCTCCTCCTAGTCCGATCTTGATTATACTGGAAGCTTTATTCTCTGCCATATCTTCCTGTCGGTATTCCACAATATAATCTACCGCTTCTTTTATTTCCTCAGCAATTTCATGAAAATTAGCAGGAGATACTTCCCCACTCTGATTTGCAGAGGTTGAAACAATCGGTTTTTTAAAACGCTGAATCAAATTTTGGGTAAACTCTTCGTTGGTAATTCTTATGCCAATGGTTCCGTCTGAATTGATCAGATTTGATGCCAGATTTTTAGCTCCGGGGTAAATTAAGGTCATTGGCTGATCGGTTGTATCTATCAAATCCCAGGCAATTTCAGGAACCTCATCAACATACGAATTCAGGCGATTGGGATTTTCCATCAACACCAACATGGCTTTCGAGTCTTCCCTTTTCTTAATTTCATAAACCCTCTTTACAGCTTCCGAATTTGTTGCATCGCAACCTATTCCCCAAATTGTATCGGTAGGATATAAAATAATGCCTCCGGAATGAAGAACTTCCAAAGCTTTTTTAATGTCGTTGTGCATGATAATATATAAATGAGTAATTGAATTGCTTCAATTACTCATTGTTAAGTATAATTTGTTCCTTATTTATACGGCTACATTGTATTCGCGTAGTGCGTCATTCAATGAGGTTTTTAAATCGGTAGATGGTTTTCTTTTTCCGATGATTAAAGCGCAGGGAACCTGATATTCTCCAGCAGGGAATTTCTTGGTTCTTGTTCCTGGAATCACTACTGAACGAGCTGGAATAAATCCATTAAACTCAACAGGTTCTTCTCCGGTTACGTCTATTATTCTTGTAGATCCGGTTAGTACAACATTAGCACCTAAAACAACCTCTTTTTCCAGATGGACTCCCTCAACAACAATACAACGGGAACCAATAAAACAGTTGTCTTCAATAATTACCGGAGCTGCTTGAATTGGCTCTAACACACCACCAATACCAACACCGCCACTAAGGTGAACATGTTTACCTATCTGCGCACAAGATCCAACTGTTGCCCATGTGTCAACCATTGTTCCTTCATCTACAAAAGCTCCAATATTTACATACGAAGGCATCATTATTACACCTTTTGCAATAAAAGCGCCGTATCGTGCAACTGCGTGAGGTACTACTCTAACTCCCAATTCGGCATAGTTGGTTTTCAATGCCATTTTATCGTGGAATTCAAATGGGCCTACTTCGATAGTTTCCATTTTACGAATTGGAAAATAAAGTATCACAGCTTTTTTCACCCACTCGTTTACCTGCCATCCTCCCTCAATAGGTTCCGCTGTTCTTAGCGTTCCTTTATCCAACAGCTCAATTACTTCTTCAATATTTGCCTGAACCTCAGGAGAAGTCAATAATGATCTATCTTCCCATGCCGATTCAATGCTTTGTTTAAGATTTTCGTACATATTCTATATGACTTATAAATTTTGGTTAATCAGGTCACAAAACTACTTAAAAAAGTAATAAAGTCGAAAGGTCTAAAGATTGAATGGTCAAAAAGTTGCAACATATTATCAAAACTCAAATTATTGTCGGTTTTGAATCATTTAATCGGACAATTCTATTATTTTTGAGACTGCAAAAAACTATTGTTAAAATGACCAACTCTTCTTTCCTTTCTCAACTATCCATCCACAAAAGCTGGAAGTCTTTTCTTTCTGATGAAATCATCAGTTTGATTAAGAATATCGAAACAGAAATCAACATTGAATTATCAAGTCCAAAGCCTCAACTTGTTTTGAGATTTTTAGAAATGAATTTAAATCAAATTCCGGTTGTTATTTTGGGGCAAGATCCTTATCCACAAGCAGGAGTTGCAACAGGAAGAGCTTTTGAAGTAAATGGATTAAACTCGTGGCATGACAAATTTCGCAATGTTTCCCTAAAAAATATTTTGCGATGCATTTATAAAGCAGAAAGAAATAAAGAACTCAAATATTCTGAAATTCTAAGTCAGTTAAACGAAGGAAACCGGTTGAAGATGGATGGTGATTTTCAAATACTTCCTCCCAATCAACTCTTCAAATATTGGTCGGAACAGGAAAATGTGCTTTTACTAAACACAGCATTTACATGCGAAATTGGCAAACCAAATTCACACGCAAAACTTTGGGCTCCATTTACTCAAAAATTACTTCAATTTATTGCCACTTCAAATCCTGATACAATTTGGTTTTTATGGGGCAACAATGCACACAAAGTAGTTGAAAACATTACGATTACCAACACAATTGAAACCACTCACCCAATGATGTGTTATCAGCGTAAAAATGATATTCTATATGGCAAAGTCAACCCATTCAAAAAAACAAACAAACTCATTAATTGGACTGGTAAGTAGGTATCTAAATTCGCCATCTATGCATCCAGCTATACTACATGTGATTAGATTCAGAATTTCAATACATACCAAAAGTGTAAAAAATAAAATTCGTTAGCCTCTTCAACTGTTGCGAAAAATTAGTTTGGCTAAATAATTTTGAAAAAAGGATCATCACTTTCGGGTATGTCTCTCCCCTTTAGCTTTTAAATCCGGAAAAATGTTATTCTTCCAATTAATACCAGATTGAATAATAATTGAGCCATAAACTTGTTTTTTTTGAATTTTTTCTTCGTTAATAAAGGTGCACCCTAACCCGGATATGCTTTACTTTTTTGCCTTGAACAAGTCCAAAACAATTCAATTTTATTACAGCTCACCAATTATTGAAATTGGTATAAGAACTGCCCTTACTAATATCTGACAAACTTAAATTAAACTGAGCATGTTCTTTGGAAAAAGCTTCAGGTTTACTTGGATTATTATCTAAGCATTAATTCTGTTTATAATAATATTAATATCTCCTCTCTTTTCAAAAGTAATACTGATTAGTATTTAAAATTACTCACTAATTTCTCCCGATAAATTGGGATTATCATTGAGTTTTAAATATCTACCGGCATTATACCAGTGAGTAAATTTGCAGACAAAATGGTATAACATTCTACTTAACCTTTACCCATTTAAGTTTTTACTCATGCTTATCATCACACAAGACTCCTCTATAAAGAGTTAAAATTCAAACCATTTACCACAAGTGCAAGTCTCCCTAAAATAATCGGTTAATCATATAAAATACTATTGTTTGTACACACTTAACATAGGACGCAAACGTTTTCAATCAAGTAAATTCTATGATTAGTAAAGATTAACTGTTTTAAAACAGTTAAAAGCTTATTCTTGCACTGTTAAAATTAACTTAAATAGTAAATAATCAGTGTATTGCGTACCTCGTCTAACAAAAAGAGGTTGAGGTTTATGAATCTTATGAGTGGTTTTTTGAAAAGATAAAAGATCAGGCAACAGCATCAATCACATTATGCCACATATAAAAAAGCATGGGTTATTTAGAATCTAAGAGTTGTAGAATTGCCGGCAATTGTATGGCTCAATATAAATTAATAATTGGTACCACTCAGAATTTGAGAATTTATCTTAAAATTATTATAAGCAAATCGCTGAATTTACTAATGGTGATTTTAACAAAATGATTGTCTGTTTGATGAAAAAAAACCAAAAAACAATAAAATCATCAGGCTAATAAGAATACAGTTTGTATGGACTGTTTAAATAAACATGGGAAATGCTAATGTAAGGATATAATAAATTATGACAATGGTTCAATATATTTTTATAACAAAAGAAATGTTCCGGATTGTTAATATAGCGCTTAAAGCATTAAAAATAAGTGTTGCGTAGGTTGACCTTGTAGCTCATATCTACCACCTAATAATGATTAAACAATAACTATGAAGCAGTTTTACGTAAACTTTTTGAAAAACAGGAAAAATAATCTGGGATGTAATTCTCAGTCTTATTGCAATGCTATTTCATTCAGATATTTTTTTGGGTGTTCAAACCGTTTAAAAAAACTATGGACATCAGCAATATTTATTGGCTTGTTGTTAATAAGCATAGAAGCCCAATCGATTAACCAATTTGCAGCAGTAATTACACCAACACCCCAAACCTGTGTTGGCAATGGTGAAATTACTATTAACATCAGYRATACAGAARCTGGCGCGGTATTCGAGTTTGTGTTTTATTTACAGTCCGATTTAACCAATCCKTATAAAATTGTAAATGGAATCGCCTCTAAAGGCACAACATTATCCATTACAGAAACKGGSTTTMARTCAGGARATTATACTATARATGTAAGACAAGTTGYMGGWGCAGAATCAAACGAAGAACAATTTACAACAAGCATAGCTGATRATGTAGAGCTGATTGCTTATAGCTATACTTTATCRCCCCTTTGTTCAGGGCAAAAAATAACGGTAAATGTAAGCCAGGGGCATCCCGCYACCTATGCACTTAAAGACAGGCAAGGCAATGTTGTTGTTCCGGCACAGGCATCAAATGAACTTTCACCGAATGCTGCGGGGGAGTACACAATAGTTGTAACAGATGAGTGTGGAGACGAAACTGTTTTAGACCTTACAACACAAGATGTAGTACCAGAATACAGGCACACCATCAGAAACTCTGATGATAGTGACCATGGAGTAATAAATTGTAATACAATATCCGTAATTGCTACGATTCTTAGTAGAAATTACGGAATAATAAAAGATGTCTATTTCCCAATAACATTAGAGTACACAATAGAAAATCGTGCAGGTGCTGTAATAAATACAATAACACATGAAGCAACTTCAGAGGCAGATAAGGAGGTGTTGATAAAAGTTCCACTTCTCCCTTTAGGAGAGAGATACAGGATAACACTTACTGCAACAGACGTTTGTGGCAATGAAGATACATTCACTAATCTCATTTATCCTGATAGATTCGCATTATCCTCATCGGGCTTTTTTTGTGGATATAAAAATTTATCTGTCACGAGTCTAAGTTGGATGGCACCACCACTTATCTTAACTTTTACAGAATATCCCACAGGCTTTAATCCTTCACTGGATTATCCGAACTTTAGCACAGGTAGTTTTACTGCAAGTTTCGATGAAGTCCCTGTCCCTGCTCAGTTCAGTTTCGGAACGGATAAAGACAATCCTGCCCCGGAAGGGAATTACACCTTAGAGATTACTGATGCTTGCGGACATACACGGTCGAGTAGTACAGCTGTCAGTTACACTACTATAAATCATAATTTGCATGCTACATATAATTTTGCAGGTTGTGAAAATGAAGGTTCAGTACATCTGAGAATAAGTAACGGACCTGGCAATGGTACTAAAGGAGCAGACATTATTCAAATGTCTGTTACAAATGCGCCGGCAACTTACCCGAATGACTTACCTCACGATGTTTCTGCAAACATAACTACTTTTGATGAATTTGAAATGAATTCGCTGCCGTCGGGCAACTATACTTTTGAAGCTGCATCAGAATGTGGAAACACATTAACAGCATACATAGAAATACATCCCCACAACGCAAATCTTTCTTACGACCTATCTTTAAATTGCGGAAGTTTTGATGCAAGCGCATCGCTTTCATCCTATTTTGGTGCAGCAGAACTATACATTCAAAAATATTACCCGGCTTCAAATCAATGGGGACATCCTGTAAATGGCAGATTGTACACCGAAGGATATCGGATTTCTTCTAATTCTGGTTTACGGCTTGCAGTTAATGATCAATGGGATATGCAAGATCCAATAGAAGGCACTGTAGTAAACATACCGCCAGATGGTTTATTCCGGTTTATAGTACAAGCAGCAGTTCTTGCTAATGGAGGAACTCGTTCTGACAGGACAAGATGCCAGACTGTTTTAAAGGAGTTTTCGGTGCCGGGGAGTGGTGTAATTTTAAACAATTACTATGTAGTTAATTGTGCCAGCGGAAATGCAGAATTAATAATTGATGCAGAAGGTAAAGAACCTCTGAACTACCAACTTATAGAATACAATGGCAGCCCGGTATCTGTTGACAATGGCATCAGCCCGGTTTTTTCAGAACTGGAGTTTGGCAGTTATAAAGTACAAATTACTGATGATTGTGGAAATACAACCTTGTTCGATTTAGTGGTAGGCGAAGTAAAACCTCCCGTTATAAAACCGTTAAACTTATGCGAAGGCGAAAATGGTTCCTTATCTGTATCAGGCCTGTCACTTTTAGACATAAGCTGGACAAAAGATTCCGATCCAACAGTACTTGCAACAGGTAACAGGCTTAACTTTTCACCATTTAATGTAGCAACACATGCAGGCACTTACTATGCTGCATTGATATATGCACCGAAACCAAATGCCTGTATAAATACAACAATAGAATTTACCGTTGCATCAACCAGTACAGCACCCAAAGCGGGTACAGGGCAAGCTGTAACCTTTAGCTGTCCGGCAGATAAAGCATCATTAATAAACCTTTTTGACTATTTAACAGGCACATACGACAACTTTGGAGATTGGTCGGAAGTAACCAACAGTGGTTTGCTGAATAATGAAAACTGGGATGCATCATCAGCACCTAACGGAACCTATCAATTTTTATATACAGTGAAAAATTGCAATACCGAAGATGTGACTACCGTAGAAATCACCATACAGAATGATGAAGAATTACCTGTGGTCGTTGACTGCCCGGGCAATATTACAAATAATACCAATACTTGTGGAGCAAATGTAAGTTGGACAGAACCAACAGCAACAGACAACTGTACGGCAGAAGGAGATTTAACATGGACAAAGTCTCATACGCCGGGCGTAATGTTTCCGATGGGAACAACAGAAGTAACTTATACAGCAACCGATCTGGCAGGGAATGTTAGTTTAGTCTGTAGTTTTAATGTAACACTGGTTGATACCAACGGCGACAGCGATGGCGATGGCATCAGTAATGCCTGCGACCTTGATGACGACAATGACGGTATTTTAGATACTGTTGAAGGAACCGGAGACACAGACAACGATAGTACTCCTGATTATCTCGATACCGACAGTGACAACGACGGTTGCCCCGATGCCAATGAGGCATATGGCAGCACAAATACCGACAGCAATGGAGATGGCACTTATGGAGGCATAGTAGGTTCTTCTAATGTAGATGCTGACGGGAAAGTTACAGCAGCATCGTATGCAAACCCCGGCACTACAGCAGGAGGAGAATATACCTTCCAACAAGGGGTATCGGTATCGGTAACAGCGCCTCCTACTGGTGAAACGACCTGTACAATGAGTGATACAGAATTTACAGCAACAGCCACAACAACAGTAGTAACAACAAACCCTGCCACCACAGCAAGTACCGATGTAAATTACCAATGGCAGGTAAGTACCAATGGCGGAACATCTTTTACAGATATATCAGGGGAATCAGGAAGGGTTGCCAGTGGAACAGAGGTTTCATTAGCTCTGA
The DNA here is from genome assembly GCA_016760525.1 of Labilibaculum sp. GTDB lineage: Bacteria > Bacteroidota > Bacteroidia > Bacteroidales > Marinifilaceae > Labilibaculum. Next base: position 3,381 of record JAESUW010000050.1, on the reverse strand, counting down.
CATCTGCCACTACAGCAATGAATAATAATATTTACAAAGCAGTGTTTACCAACGAGGCGAATACATGTGGAGCAGAAACAGAAACTGTTTTAACAGTAATAAACGAAGCAGATTTAGAGCTGACAAAAACAGTTAACAATACCACGCCAAATGTAGGAGACGAGGTCACTTTTACCATTACTGTTATTAATAAAGGTGCATGTGACGCTACAGGAATCACAGTTCTGTACCAACTGCCTTCAGGATTAATTTATGTATCCGGCAGTCCATCCACCGGGACTTACGACCCGAACTCAGGTATTTGGGATTTCAGCACGGCAACACTAAACATAAATAATACAGCAACATTAACAGTTACTGTTAAAATAGACACGGGTTGTGACACTATATCCAGTACTGCCGAAATAGAGACAAGCTCACGTCCTGATCCGGATTCAGAACCAGGGAGTGGTGATTAACAATACGTTTGAGAGATGTAAGCAGTTTTCCAAAAATCAGATCTAATCAGGAAGAAAACATAAAGTTAAAGTATTTAAAATAACGAAAATGAAACAGTTTTTACACCAAATACAGGCAAACAGTAACCTTTTCAGATTTTCAGAGACAAATCCCCTGAAATTCATACTTGTGCTCCTGTTTACAGGGATTTTTGTGTTTAATAGTAATGCAGAAGACGACTGGGCCAAAATAACACTTACTGTTACGGATACAGTTGATCCGGTAATAACGGTTCCTTCTTCCCTTACATACGAAGGCTGCGATACCGATGCGATTGAAACTGAAGGCTTATTAACTTACAGCACAACAACAGTTAACATTACTTTAGCTCAAATGCAGACGCAAGGAACCGGCTATGATGTTACCGACAACGGAACTGTTTCAAGCATTACCTATATTGATATACTAACTACAAGTATGCCTATGCTTGTTACCCGTACCTACACCGCTGTTGATGCTTGTGGAAATGAGGATACAATCGATCACAAAATCAATATTGAAGATGCTATAGACCCAACACTCACCTGTAAGGGCAATCTTAGCATTAATGTAGATGCAGGAACTTGTGTAGCAACAGTATCGGCGGCTTCATTGGCTCTTGTTGATTATAACGATAACTGTACTTCTGATGCTAATCTTATTTCTACTTTAACTTGGGAGAGGTTTAAGGCTACGGGAGGAGGAATAGTAAAGATAGACGAGGGTCCTGGTCAGGTACCTGAACTAGAATTTTCGGTAGGAATAACATTTATTAGCTATTCTGTAAAGGATGAGAGTGGTAAATATGGTATATGTGATTTTACTATAGTAGTAGCCGACAATGAAGCCCCAACTTGTCCAGCATTAACACAAATAGATTTAACAACAGAAGCGGGCACTTGTACCAATGATACTGATATTACTGTCCCAACAACAGACGATGCCTGCAATGGTACAATTACCGCCACTGGCAGCAGGAACGATGGAGAAGTAATGACAGCCCCCTGGCCACTTGGCTCAACAACAATAACATGGATCTTTACCGATAGGGCAGGTAATCCAAAAGAATGCACACAAAATGTTGTGCTTACCGACAATATAGACCCGGTTATTACCGCCTGCCCAAGCGATGTTTATAGGTCTTTGGAAAATACTACCGAATGTTCTGTAACAGTAGCAGCAGGTGTATTGGCACTTGATCCCACTAATTATAGCGACAATTGTACAGCCGATGCAGATCTTACCATAACATGGGCATTAACAGGGGCAACCGTAAGTTCAGGTGGCGGCCTTATGCCGGAAACAACCTTTAACGGGGGCATAACAATAGTTACCTACACCATAGAAGATGTGGCGGGCAATACTACAGACTGTACTTTTAAGGTGGATATAGATGATAACGTTCCTCCAAATCCAGGTTGTCCTGGTAGGGATATTACTGTAAGTACAGACCCGGGGGCTTGTGTGGGAACAGTACCTGCGGCTTCTCTTCATGTTTCTTTTTCTGATAACTGTACGGCTACTGATGACCTTATTATGGAATGGTCTGCAACAGGGGCAACTACAGGATCCGGCTCTGGACAGGTATCAATAACACAGTTTAATGTAGGGAGAACATTAATTGACTATACTGTAAAGGACAAAAAAGGAAATGGAGTCATATGTGGTTTTGATGTAATAGTAACCGACAATGAAGCCCCGGTTTTTGACTGTTCAAGTTTAGCACAAATAGATTTAACAACAGAAACGGGCACTTGTACCAATGATACTGATGTAACAGTGCCGGAAGCAACAGATAATTGCGGCGGAACAATTACAGCTGTTGGAACACGAAGTGATTTAGCAGCGATAACAGATCCATGGCCTCTTGGCTCAACAACAATAACATGGACATTTACCGATAGGGCAGGTAACCCAAAAGAATGCACACAAAATGTTGTGCTTACCGACAAGCAAGCCCCGGTTTTTGACTGTTCAAGTTTAGTCCAAATAGATTTAACAACAGAAACGGGCACTTGTGCTAACGATACTGATGTAACAGTGCCGGAAGCAACAGATAATTGCGGCGGAACAATTACAGCTGTTGGAACACGAAGTGATTTAGCAGCAATGACTGAACCCTGGCCTCTTGGCTCAACAACAATAACATGGACATTTACCGATGCGGCAGGTAATCCAAAAGAATGCACACAAGATGTTATGGTAACGGACAATATAGACCCGGTTATTATCTGCCCTGATAATATCAACCTATCAGTCAATGCAGGAACCTGTGAGGGAACAATAGTAGCGGCTGATTTTGAGTTTGCAAGAGCGACAGATAATTGTACTGACAGAGCCGATTTTACTGGGGGTGCGATCCGTTCTGATGGTGAAGATGCCTTCTCGGTGTTCACATACCCGGCAGGGCTAACCACCATCACCTGGACAATCTTCGATGCTGCGGACAACGATGCAACCTGTCTGCAAACCGTTACAGTAAAAAGTCCTCCAATTGCTGTAAATGATGCAGTAACAACAGCAGAAGATACACCAACACCCATAAATGTACTGTCTAACGATACAGATTGCGACAATAACATAGACAAAACAAAAGTAATTGAAGCAACAGCACCACAAAATGGAACTATTACTATTGATCCTGCAACCGGAGAAATCACCTATACCCCAAATGCTGACTACAAGGGACCAGATACATTCACTTATACCATTGAAGATGCAGACGGTGAGCAGTCTACTGCAACTGTTAGCATTACAGTAAATGCAGTAAATGATATTCCTGTAGCTGTTGACGATACCAACGCCACAAACGAAGACTCTCCCGTTAACGGAAATGTACTTGCAAACGACACTGGACTGGGCGATGATGCAGAGGTGATATCAAACACCGATCCCGCAAACGGA
>JAESUW010000049.1 GCA_016760525.1 Labilibaculum sp. | reverse complement strand
TGGCCTATGGAGATAAGCGGATTCTGGAAGTACAGTATTCAAGCATGAAAGGCTGGGTGGAATACATGAAAAACAGAGCGGGAGATGACAATTTATGGACTGGTGATAATCATTTTGGTGACTGGCTGGCCTATGCAACGACCAATTCTGATTACCCCGGAGCAACCACCGAGAAAGATTTGATTGCCACTGCTTATTATTCCTATTCAAGTGGCTTACTTGCTAAAATTGCTGCGGTTATTGGAAATAATGACGATGCAAAAAAGTATGCTCACTTATCTGATGGTATTAAAAAGGCATTTCAGAAAGAGTTTGTAACACCTGCCGGACGTTTGGTTTCACATACACAAACCGCTTATTCACTGGCTTTGGCATTTGATCTGCTTCCTGAAGATTTAATTTCGAAAGCTGCAAAATACCTGGCCGATGATGTGAAAAAGATGGGGCACCTGACAACAGGTTTTGTTGGAACGCCGCTTTTATGCAAAACCCTTTCGGCACATGGATATGACGATTTGGCTTTTATGTTGCTGAACCGCAAGGACTATCCGTCATGGCTGTATCCGGTAACTCAAGGTGCAACAACTATCTGGGAACGTTGGGATGGACAGAAACCTGACGGATCGTTTCAAGATGTAGGAATGAACAGTTTTAACCATTATGCTTATGGAGCAATTGGCGAATGGCTGTACCAGTATGTGGCCGGAATTAACATTGATCCTGAACATCCTGGATACAAACATATTTTGCTGACACCGCATGTGGGCGGCGGTTTAACCCATACAAATGCAGAGTTTGAATCCTTGTATGGTAAAATTAAATCGGCATGGAGACTCAATGGAGAAAACTTTATTTATGAAGTTACCGTTCCGGCCAATACCACAGCTACTTTACTATTGCCGAATGCAAATAAAGAACAATTGAGCTTGAATGGAAAAGCAATACCCGCAGAATTAGGGAAAAGGGTTCAACAACTTGAAAACAATTTAAAGCTGGAATTGGGATCAGGGAATTATGTTTTTAAATATAAGGTAGTCAGGTAAATATCAGATGAGAGTTGTGTGCTAAAGTTTGAAGTGTTTGAACCTGTTCTGCTATGCATTTGGGGACATCTGCCACAAGAAAGGATAAATGAATTTGCTTGGATTGGTATACAAATACATGTCTCCTGAGAAAGAATAAATTTACAAAACAATAATAGACAGCATGTTCTGGATGTTTGATCTTCCAAGAGCATGCTGTTTTTTTGTTATCTATAATTATTAATAAGAAATTCAGAGATGTAAAACGCTTCTTGATAGTTCATAATGTTGGTGCTGATCAGGTGTTTGAAGATTGTTTATTAGGCTATCGATGATTTGTGATCAATGATTATCGAGTTGAGAATTTTTAATTCTATTATTTCAGAAATTCGAATTATAAATCCTTATTTGTAAATACAAATTTACAAGAGTTATTATCCTTTTTTTTTGTGCTCTAAAAAGTCTGAGTAATTGCAAGACTTTCTACCTTTAGAACAACATTAAGAATAAAGTTTACAATATGAATATAGCATCAGTCAATTTAATTTACTTTTCCCCAACAGGGACAAGTAAGAAAGTCGTGCAAGCCATTGGACGGGAGATAGGTGGTCATCATGTAAAAGAGTTTGATTTAACGCCATCGGTTTATCCTGATCTGGAATGTAAACATTTCGAAGATGAGTTAACAATAATTGGAGTTCCTGTTTATAAAGGACGCCTGCCACTAGATGTGCTAACTCGTTTGAAGAGAATAAAAACTCAAAATGCACTTGTTGTTGTGGTCGCAGTATATGGTAACAGAGAATTCGATGATGCCTTGCTTGAATTAAAGGATCTTAGCTTAGAATTAGGTTTTACGCCTATTGCAGCGGCGGCTTTTATTGGCGAACATTCTTACTCTACGGATAGCAAACCTCTGGCTAAAGATCGTCCGGATGAGGCGGATATCAGTAAGGTAAAACAATTTGCTAAGGAGATTGCAGCTAAAATCCAGAAAATCGATAATGCCATAATTGAAGAATTGACTGTTCCTGGCAATCATCCATACAAAATATCACCCAATGCACCCGTAATTGCACCTACAACGCTTGTAGAGAATTGCAGTTTATGTGGCGTATGCAGCGATGTATGTCCTGTTGGTGTTATTGAGGTAGGAAAAATGGTAATGACAGATGCTGAGGCTTGCATATGGTGTTGCGCTTGTGTTAAAGCTTGCCCTGAGGATGCAAGAATCTTCGATGATCCAATTATTTTAGATGTGAGAACCAAATTGGCAAGTAATTGTAAAATCCGTAAAGAACCTGAATTTTTTATTTAGATAATATAACATGAGAATAGAGAGGATGGCAATAATACTGTCCTTTTTTTGTGAATAAAAGTTAAAAAGTGAACGTTCATTCATTTTGTGATTTATTTTATTTATATTCGTTCTATTGAAATCATAAAAACAAAACAGATTAAAAAAAATGAAGAATATTTCACAAGCAATTTGGATAGGCGTTAGAATTCTCTTTGCTGTTTTTATGATAATGGGAGGTGTACAGCACTTCTTAAAACCTGATTTTTATTTGCCATTCGTTCCGGCTTTTTTACCTTTTCCAATAGCAATTATTTACTTGTCGGGAGTTGTGGAGATCGGTTTAGGTTTGCTCCTTGTTTTCAAAAAGTATGCGGGAATAGCTGCATTAGGTATTTTCATTTTAATGATTCTGTTTTTACCAATTCATATTTGGGATGTATTTTCTGATACTCCGGCAATTGGAAGCCATAAGGCAGCATTAATTCGTTTGCCATTTCAATTTCTTTTTATGGCAATTGCCTGGAAGATCAAACAAATTTCAGCAAAATTTCAGCAGTAATACGAGAGCAATATGGCAATAAGAGAAAAAAGTAAGGAGAAGCGGAATGCATTGTTAAAGTCCACTTTAAGTTTGGTGAACAACAATGGCTTTCACGATGCTCCGATGTCTAAAATTGCGAAGATGGCGAATGTGTCACCTGCAACCATTTACATTTATTTTGAGAACAAACGGGATTTGATTAATCAGCTGTATCTGGAATTGAAAATATCCTATACAGAACAGGCTTTTAAAGCTTATTCCGAAAATATGCCTGTAAAAAAAGCTTTTGAGTTGATCTGGTACAATATTGCAGATTACAAGTTGAAACAAGTTGAGGAAGCTTGGTTTTTATCACAGTGCGATAATACAACAATGATTGATGAGGCCAGTAGACAAGAGGGATTAAAGCACTTACAACCTTTGCTGGATTTATGGGAACGAGGTAAGAAGGAAGGTATCATTAAAAATATTTCGCCATATATTCTTTACGCATATGCGATAAATTCATTGGTCTTTTTAATGAATACGCAAAAGCGTAACTTGTATCAATTGGATAAAAAGAGTTTAGATCAAGCATTTCAGGCAGCCTGGGATAGCATTCGAATATAATTAAGATATGGGAAAGACAGCAATCGTATTAGGAGCAAGCGGATTGACAGGGAAGCTTCTGTTGAATCGACTTTTGGAAGATGAAGAATATACCAGTGTTAAAATATTTACCCGCAGAAGCCTGGGGCTGGTTCATCCGAAGTTAATCGAGTTTATTGGAGATCTGTTGAGTTTGCAAGAATTCAAAAAGGATTTTACTGGTGATGAAGTTTTCTGCTGTATTGGAACTACAGCAAAGAAAACGAAGGACAAAGCGATTTATAAGAAAATAGATTTTGGCATTCCAACAGCGGCCGCAAAACTGACGAGGGCAAATAGGATTAAAAGTTTTCTTGTTATTTCGGCTTTGGGGGCAAATTACAAAAGCAATATTTTCTATAACAAAACAAAAGGAGAGATGGAGAAGGTTGTTCTGAATCAGAAGATTCCAAACACTTATATTTTAAGGCCTTCGCTGATTAAAGGAAAAAGAGATGAAGATCGGTTGGGTGAAAAAATAGGATTGATTGTCATTAAATTGTTAGGTCCTTTTTTATTGGGAAAATGGAAAAAGTATCGGGTGATTGAGGCAGAGACAATTGCAAATGCATTACACGCTTTGGCTCAGGCAAAACCAGATTATAAAATAATTGAATCAGACAAAATACAAGAAATAGGAGCTCATCTGTAGCGTATGGATAAGGCTTTTTTTATCCTCGAAAGAGAATGATTATTCAGTAATAAAATAGTAAATTATTAGATATGAAAACAATACAGTTGAATAACAGACCCGTGGGAGTTCCTAAATTATCCGATTTTAAAATGGTGACTGAAGAACCGCCGCAAATTATAGAAGGAGAAATGCTTTTAAAGGCAATACATATTTCTGTTGATCCATATTTAAGGGGAAGAATGATGGAAGGCAAATCGTATATCGAGCCTTTCGAATTAAATGAAGCTATAAGTTCAGGAATGATTGCCGAAGTCATAGAATCAAAATTGAAAGATTTTAGCAAAGGTGATTTTGTGTCGGGTATGTTAGAGTGGAAAGAAGTACAGGTATCTAAAGGAGAAGGATTACTGAAAGTAGATGCGAAGAAAGCGCCATTGTCTTCTTACTTGGGCGTGTTGGGTATGACAGGTTTAACTGCTTATTTCGGATTGCTGGATATTGGGAAACCTAAAGCAGGAGAGACAGTTGTAGTTTCGGGGGCAGCAGGAGCTGTAGGAAGCATTGTAGGACAAATTGCAAAGATAATGGGCTGTCGTGTGGTTGGTATCGCCGGTAACGACGAGAAAGTAGAACAACTGGTATCTGAATATGGTTTCGATGCAGCCATCAATTACAATACAACTGAGAGCATGACTCAGGCAATAGCAGAGGCTTGTCCTAATGGAGTAGATATTTATTTCGATAATGTAGGCGGAGAAATTTCTGATGCTGTGATGATGAATGTAAATCGATTTGCACGAATTATTGTTTGTGGAGCAATTTCGATGTACAATGCGACCAGTGTACCAATAGGACCAAGAGTGCAACCAATATTGATTAAGAATTCGGTACTGATGCAAGGATTCATTATCTTTAATTATATGGAGCGATTTGGAGAAGCTATTCCTCAGTTGGCTAAATGGTTACAGGAAGGTGAGCTGACATATACAGAAACAATTGTGAAAGGTTTTGAGAATACTCCGCAGGCTTTTATCGATCTTTTCGAAGGCAAGAATAAGGGGAAAATGGTAGTGGAAGTTTAATTTTAAGAAAGAATATTTACAAATAATAAATATTTAAATTTTAAAGATATGTCCATAACAACAGGTGCTCTTAAAATATTATTTGTGCTAACTTCTCATTCTCAAATGGGAGATACAGGGCATAAAACAGGTTTTTGGGTCGAAGAATTTGCTAATCCTTACTATACATTAGTTGATCAGGGAGTAGATGTTACTATCGCAACACCAAAAGGTGGTGCTGCACCAATCGATCCAACTTCGAATTTACCGCAGAACGCCACCGAAGATACTGAACGCTTTAATAAAGATGAGGCAGTTCAGAAAAAAATCAAAGAAACTATTGCTTTGGCAGATATTAATTTTCAAGATTATGATGCTGTATTCTATCCTGGTGGTCATGGTCCTCTTTGGGATTTAGCGGAAGATGCAACTTCTGCGAAATTGATTCAGGATTTTAATGCTGCTAATAAGCCAATTGCTTTTGTTTGTCATGCACCGGCAGCCTTAAAGCATGTTAAAAATGCAGATGGAGAATTCCTGGTGAAAGGCAAAAAAGTTACCGGATTCTCGAACGAGGAAGAAGAAGCTGTGCAGTTGACTAAGGTGGTTCCTTTCCTGGTAGAAGACATGTTAAAAGAAAATGGCGGTATTTATAGTCGTGGAACTACTTGGGAAGCATATGCGGTAGAAGATGGTAATTTAATTACCGGACAAAATCCGGCATCATCGGCACTTGTAGCTGAAATGTTATTGAAAATGCTTCAAAAGAAGTAATTTAATTTTAGTATTGAATTTTAAAAAATCAAGAGCCATTGAGTGAATTCATTTCATTTGGTAGCTCTTTTTTTCATGAGAAGCAGATCTTTCTCTTTGAAATAGATTCTTCTGATTACCTTTGCTATCGAAAATAATAAAATCACAACAAGAAGTATAGCCATGGACCAGGAAGATTTTGATGCCATTAAGAAAATTAAAAAAGAAAATAAGCAAGCCTTCAATCCGTGGTCAAGAAAAGATGATGATGTCCTGATCAATTGTTTTTTTGATGGTATTCCGGTTGGTGAAATGGTTATTAAACTAAAACGCACCAAAGGAGCCATTCGAGCACGAATCCGAAAAATGGAACTAATTCACATTAAGAAAAAGGCTTCTCCTACACCTGATTCTTCGAAGAAATAAAAGCAAAAATAAAAAACAAAATCCCCCTTGAGTTGTTGTACTCTTGGGGGATTTTGTTTTCTACACATTTAAGTTTACTTGTAGCTTAACGATTTATTTACATTGATATATTTTAAACATTTTTCTAAAATAGGGTCGCCACCGTTTATATACTCTTTGGCTATATACGGAATTGACACATCTGGCATAATAATACCCTTTTTTTGATTGCTGAATTCGTCTATTTCTATAGTAGAAATAACAAGTAACGAATTATTAAAGGGAGAAGTTGTAATCTCGCCATACCGAAGAGCATTATGAGCTAATGGTTCTCCTACTAATGTGGCAAATTTATTGTATTGCATGATATTGGCAAAAGATGATGCCGTAGAAGCAGTGTATTTACTTACCAAAACATAGTAATTTATTTTTCCAGCATACTTTTTTATATCAAGAGGAAATGATTTTATAATATCAGCTTCGGGCATGTTGCAAACTTTTCCAATTGAGTCTTCACTAAAGCCATAATCAAGTGTGGCTTTTGAGACCATAACTCGTGATCCGCTTTGGTAGTCTATGCTGTCTTTGTCGGTAAAAATAGATAGTAATTCATCAAATCGATCTCCCCTTCCTCCAGGATTTGATCTTACATCAATAATTATATTAGAGAACCCCTTAGCTTGCACTTTTTTAATGAATTTTGATAACTTTTTAATCATGTACTTATTGTTATCAAAGTCCTTAATGCCAAAATAGCCGGTTTGGTATTCATCGTATATTTTTTCGGGATAGTATTCCTCTTTAAAGAGATATTTGTTTAAAGGAATTCCAGGTACCTTAACTTCATGCTTTTGACCTTTTCTTAGGAATTGAATTTTGTAGCTTGGTGCAAAACAAAAATGATTCTGTGCTTGCGTAAAAGGAGAATCAAGAAAACGATGATGATAGGTGTATTTTACAATCTCTTTTGCTGATCTGTTATTAATCGACAAAAGTAAATCTCCTTTTTGTAATTGAGGATTTAGACTTTCGTTCACGATTATTGAATCGTTGATACAAATCATATTGAAGGGCCAAATAAGGATGTGTTTATTTTTGATTTTATATTGAGGATATCTTCTTAGTTGAGGTAATATTAGAAAATGAGGATCTCCATATGTGATTGTATCATATGCTTTTCGATATTGGTAAATGAATTCAGTTTCTGGAATAGAATCTGTAGGAAACGTTTTTGCAACTTCTACAATTAGTGAGTCGAAATCAACTTCAGTGATCGAATTAAACAGATTGGGATGAAGTTTTTTAATACTTTCTTTCGACTTCTTTAAATTCTCTTTTGTGATGATCATCTTATCATTTTTTAAATAAGTCGAGTAGTCGGTATTTTCAGTAATCTTGATAGATTGGCAGCTTGAGAAAATGAGTAAAGCCAGTAAAATATTATAGTACTTGTTCATTTGTCATGATTTAAATTTGTTTTGTCTGATTTTGAGTATTGTAGATTTAGGAATGGCTCCTCAAAATGAAGAGCCATCTCTTGAAATTGTAGATTTAAGTAGCTTAGGGAATTTATTGGTGTATTCTGATCTTATAAATGAATCTTAATCTTGAAGCCAGGATAAGCATCCTTAAATAAATCATGGAAATAAATTTGAGGAACAATACTTATGTTTTTGTGTACTTTCTTTTCTATACCAAGACGGAAAGCGTCTTTTTCAAATAAATCACCATTTCGTTTTGCCAGATACCCCAATGTTATTCCGAACCAGTTTCCTTTATTTGGATCTTTGGAAAAATTACGTTGATAGCCAAGGCTTACCCAATGATTGATATTTTCTTTTCCCGATGAGAAATCATACATCCACTCATAGCCTAGAGAGAATGCTTGCTTAGCTAAACTTTTGTTTCCTAATTGGATGGTCATATTGGCATAAAAACTGCCATTCCAATTCCCTTTTACATTTTCAAGAGAAGTACCTGCGCTTATAATAAGCTGGTCGTTATTGGTCGAAAGGGTACTGTTCCGATGAAGTAATTCTGCTGAATTATCGTTTTGTATTTTTATCCAGGCAACAAAAGGAGAAGATTTAATGTGCCAATCATTATCCTTTGTTAATTGATTGTCTGTATTTTTTAGAATTTGTGAGAAGTTATATTTTGTAAGTTCTTCCAATTGCTTTATTGTGCTAAAATAAATAGCAAGTTTCGAATTTAATTCTAGTTTATTGTTGCCTTTAATTACTAAAGCAATTGCGGTATCTGTAGGGAAGTAGATTTTTTTTTGAACGGCAACCTCTTTAATGTTTATGATGTTTTGATTGTCTTTTAGGTGAATGTATTCTTTCTCGATTGAGCACTTAATGTGAAATGCTTTGGAGCCTTGTTCCTTGATATTTAAAGCAGACCATCGTTTTAAAAAATCACTAAGAAGATTTTTGATTTCAAGCTTACCTTCTAAAACGTTTTTAGAATTGTAATTACTCCTGCATTCAATGGTTGTTCCATTGGGCATTTGCATAAGAATGGTATCTGAATGAAATTTGTTTTCATTGGCAGCAAATATCTTTATCGAACATAGAAAAAGGAGTCCGCTAAGTAGTACTATTTTATTTGTCATGAGTTCTAATTTAATATGAATGAACGAGGTTCATGATTATTTTATCGTGAAGTCTTTGAACAATGGCGCCGATGTTTCAGACTCACGAGAGTTATTTTTAAATGTGATTTTAAATCTCTTATTTGGATTATTTGTTGTGCTTTTAATTTTTGATTTATTTTTGGATAAAGCCAGTAAAACTGCTTCATTAATATCAATCGATAGTCCTTGAAATTGATTTTTGCTTTCAATATTTTTCAATTGTTGAGCATACCATTCATTCGTTTCGGTTGAGTTGTTTATCAGCGTATTAATACTGTCGTTTAATGAATTGTTGGCAAGTTGCTGCTCGTTTAATTGTTGCTTTAATGCTGTGTTTTCCAAAGTAATACTTTCCAGTTTTTCAGCTAAATTTGCCAATGCAGTTTTTGCTTGTGCCGATTCAACTGTTTTAATCTGTGTTTTATAAATTATTTTTGTTTCAACTTCTTTTTGTACCACTTGAGCTTTGTGTGCTTTGGCTTTATTTAATTCAGTTCTTAGCTGATATTGGCTTGTTTGTAAATAATTATTCATTTGGTAAGAATAGCCTAAACCACCTAATAAGAGTAAAATAATTGCAATAGAAGCAACTCTAAACCAAGTAGTAATAAAGGTCTTGTTTTTGTGAGGTATTTGCATCGAATTCCACACAGCAGCTTTGTCGAAACCAAGGATATTCTCTTCATTATCCCAAGATTCGAATGCATTTTTTATTTGTTTCTCAACGGATTGCTTCATAACTCACCTCTGTTTTTGTAATCATTTTCTTTAGTAGCTTTCTAGCCTTACTCAACTGCGATTTCGATGTTCCGGTTGAAATGTTTAGTTTTTGTGCAATTTCTTCATGTTTGTAGCCTTCAATAGCATAAAGACTAAAAACAGTCCGATAGCCATCGGGTAGGTTTAATACCATCTGTATTAAATCATCTTCCAGCAATTTCTCATCGCTTGTTAGTTCCGATTCTTCTATATTTTCAATCAATTCTAAAGTGTTCGAAAATCGAATGTTCTTTCTAATTTCCATGAGAGATTGATTGATCGCGATCTTTTTCATCCAGGCTTTTAGTACATACTCTTCTTGAATGTCTGTCTTTTTAATGCTGTTAAAAATGATTAAAAAGCTTTGAGAAAGTACATCCTGACACAGGTCTCTATTGTTTAAATACCGATAGCAAATACGATACAAGTATTCAGCATACTGCTTGAATAGCTGTTCCTGAGCTTTTGGTATTTCATTTTTAAGAGCCTTTATCAATTTCTTCACAAGCCTGGATAATAATTGTTTCCTACAAACTTAAGAATGCATATTTAATTCAAAAGGTTGCCTGAGGTTAAAAATATTTAAATGGATAATTATTCTTATTTGTTAATTGGAGACAAACTTTATTTTGGTAGGTTAACCGATCAATTTGGAATTCGATGGATGGTGAGTTGTGAGGGGGTAGAGGATTAGTAAGAGCTAATCAGGCTTGAATTTAGAAGCTGTTTAAATTTATTTTTAGAAATTTTTATCGAAGAAAAAAGACTCAGAATAAGGCAAATTTGATGCGAATAGTGGTTCTATTTAAAGATAATTTAACGTAATTATGAGGTTTTTTGCTTATAAAAAAGCTAAAGGATAAATTTTTAAACAGTTTCTTAGAGTCTGGAAAATCAGCAGGTCTTGTTCTTTTGGGTTTTAGACTTTTGTGTGTTGTAATTGTTTGATTTAGAACTAATTTGTAGTTGATGCTGAATATCTAAACTATTAGATTACCTTTGTCGCTCAATTTTAAGAACATTTATGACATTTGACAAATTAGAAATTATTGAGCCCATTCTAAAAGCGATTGAGGCAAAAGGTTATACACATCCCACTCCAATTCAGGAGAAATCAATACCCATTTTACTTCGCAAAAGAGATTTATTAGGTTGTGCACAGACGGGAACAGGTAAGACCGCAGCGTTTGCTATTCCAATTTTACAACACATTTATAATGATTCAACAGCGGAGAGAGGTCGTCGTAGAATTAAAGCTCTTGTAGTAACTCCAACACGTGAATTGGCTATTCAGATTAAGGATAATTTTTCAGAGTATGGAAAGTATACAGGAATTAAAAACACTGTGATTTTTGGGGGTGTAAAACAGGGCGCTCAAACAAAGGCATTAAACGTAGGTGTTGATATTTTAATTGCTACTCCAGGTAGATTACTCGACTTGATAGGGCAAGGTTATATCTCATTAAGAGATGTTAAATATTTCGTTTTAGATGAAGCAGATCAGATGCTCGATATGGGATTTATCCATGATATTCGAAAAATCATCGATATGTTGCCTAAACGCAGACAATCTTTATTCTTTTCGGCTACTATGCCTCCCAAAATAGTAAGTTTGGCGGGTAAAATTTTAGGTAATCCTGATCGGGTAACAATAAGACCAGAACAGACTACTGCCGAAAAGGTTGGACAATCGCTTTATTATGTGAGCAAAAAAGCAAAACCAAAATTGCTTGTTTTTCTGTTAAAAACCGAAGAAGTAGAATCTACATTGGTGTTTTCGAGAACAAAACATGGAGCTGATAAGGTTGTTAAAGGATTGAATAAGGCAGGTATTCAGGCAGAAGCAATTCATGGGAATAAATCTCAGAATGCAAGACAACTTGCTTTAAGTAATTTTAAAAATGGCACAACAAAAGTGCTTGTTGCTACAGATATAGCGGCTAGAGGAATTGATGTTTCAGAATTGGCATTGGTAGTGAATTACGATTTGCCAAATATTCCAGAAACCTACATTCATCGTATCGGAAGAACTGGTCGTGCCAGTGCTAGTGGTAATGCCATTTCATTTTGTGATGTAGAAGAAAAGCCATATTTGAAGGATATTCAGAAGTTAATTAAGCAAGATATTGAAGTGGTTACGGAACATCCATTTCTTCCGGGTGGCGTAGAAGATAATGCCGTTTCGGAAGTAAAACCAGATCGACACAGACAACAATCAAGATCCTCTAAATCTTCAAATTCAAGATATTCGAATTCTTCGAAATCATCAAATTCAGGAAGTAAAGATTGGCGTCGTGGTAATTCGACATCTAGAAAAAGACCTCAGAAAAAATCAGAATAGAAGTTATTTAAAATACATTTAAAGCCGAAGGAACTATTTTCTTCGGCTTTTTTGTGTCCTTATTTAGTTTAATTATGATTGGTGTAAGTTTTGAGAAATCATTTTGAATAGTTAATATTATACTGAGTTAACTAATCCGCACAATTCATAAAAATGAAAAGAAATTTCTGCCTCCTGATTTCGTTGGCGATATTGCTCCCAGCGATGTTTTCCTGTAAAGACAAAAAAAGTGTAAAACAAAAAGTTGATCCAGGTTTTGGACAATACATTTCGGCTTTTACTTCCGGAGTAATATCTGCCGAATCGGTCATTCAAATTCGATTGGTAAATGATTACGATCAGAAAATTGAATCGGGGCAAGAGTTGGAAGATGGGATTGTAAGCATTACTCCTTCTGTAAAGGGAAAAGCATATTGGAAAGATCCTCGTTGCTTCGAATTTCGACCTGAAATCAGAATGAAATCAGGAACGCAATATAAAGTGACTGTAAAGCTATCGAAACTAATGAAAGTTCCGACGGAATTTGCCAATCTGAAATTTAGTTTCCAAACTATTAAGCAGAGTTTTGCATTTACCGGAGAAGGTTTGCAATCTTACGATAAAACGGATATGCTTTATCAGAAATACAAAGGATACATTACAACTGCTGATGTAATTTTTGATGATGAAATAGAATCTGTTTTAACTGCCACATTAAATTCACAGAAAAAAATGATTGAATGGAGGCATTCTGCTGATGGAAAGCAACATCATTTTGTTGTGGATAGTTTAAAAAGAGGAGAGAATAAGGGTGAATTGAATTTGGAATGGAATGGATCTTCAATTGGAGTAGATGAAAAAGGGGATAAAGAAGTGGAAATTCCTGCTTTAAACGTTTTTAAAGTGATGAGTGCCAAAGTAATTCAGCAACCTGAACAATATGTGTCGGTTCGTTTCTCTGATCCTTTGCAAAAAGATCAAAAATTGAATGGATTAATTCGTGTTGAAGGAGTTTCTTCTTTAAAATTTATTGTGGAAGGTAATGAAGTTAAGGTTTTCCCCGCTTATCGTTTATCTGGAACTAAAACTGTTAGTTTCGAAGAAGGAATTCGAAATTCAATGGATTATGCCTTAACGAAGAGTAAAAAAATGGAACTCACTTTCGAAGATATTAAGCCAGCTGTTCGGTTAATTGGAAAGGGTGTTATTTCCCCTTCATCACAAGGTTTAATATTACCTTTTGAAGCAGTAAGTTTGAAGGCGGTTGATTTAAAAGTGATTGAGATTTTTGAGAACAATGTGCATCAGTTTCTTCAAGACAACCGAATGAGAGAATCTGATAATATCAAAAGGGTTGGGCGCTTAATCCTGAATAAGAAAATAGATTTGGGAACAAATCGTGCAGTTGATTTGAGGAAATGGAACGCCTATACTTTAGATATTTCAAATTACATTGATGTAAAACCAGGTGCAATTTATCGTTTTGAACTAAGGTTTAGAAAAGAATATTCCTTGTATGCCTGCGAAACGGAGGAGGATGAAAAAGATCAACTTGGTAATGTTGATGAACTAATTGCAGAACAGGAGTTCGAAAATGAAATGAAGGAATGGGATACAATGAGCTGGTACAATAGTCATTATTATCCGGAAGGACATAGGTGGAGAGAACAAGATAATCCATGTAATATTTCATATTACTATGGAAAAAGATTTGTGAGTCGTAATATTTTTGCATCCGATTTGGGGATTATTGCAAAAGGAGGAAATGATAAATCAATCACTTTTGCTGTTTCAAATTTACTTACTGCTGAACCTGAAGCTTCTGTTGAATTGGAAGTATACAACTACCAAAAACAATTAATGGCACGAAGTAAGACTGGTAAAGATGGTTTGGCTAAAGTACAATTGGATCGGAAGCCATTTTTATTGGTTGCTAAAAAAGGAAATCAGCGAGGTTATTTACGTTTAGATGATGGTTCATCGCTTTCACTAAGTAATTTTGATGTTGGCGGACAAGTCGTTCAAAAAGGAATAAAAGGATATTTGTATGGAGAACGAGGCGTTTGGCGTCCGGGAGATAAATTGTATCTGACTTTTGTTTTGGAAGATTCAGAGAAACTTTTGCCTGTTAATCATCCTGTCATTTTTGAATTAATTAATCCGCAAGGAAAAACAGTAAGTCAAAAAGTGAGTACCAGAGGTGTAAATGGTTTTTATTCTTTTGTTACTCCGACCGATTCAGAAGCGCCAACAGGTAACTGGTCTGCAAGAATAAAAGTGGGAGGTGCAACTTTCACAAAAACGATTAAAATTGAAACCGTTAAACCCAACAGGCTAAAGATTAAGCTCGATTTTGAATCAGAAGTTTTAAAATCTTCTTCAACGAATCAAAAAGCTAATATGGAAGTTAAATGGCTTCACGGCGCTATTGCCCGCGATTTAAAATCGAATATTAGCTTGCGTTTAGTTCCAACAAAAACGGTTTTTAAAGGATACAATAAATATATTTTTGATGATCCGTCGAAAGACTTTTATGCCGATGAGCAAGTTATTTTTGATGGCAAGGTAGATCAGGATGGAAAAGCTGTTGTGAGCTTGGATTTAAAGGGAAATAAATCTGCGCCCGGAATGTTGAATGCAAATTTTATTACCAGGGTATTCGAAAAAGGGGGTGACTTTAGTATCGATATGCAAAGAGTGAAGTTTGCACCTTATCAATCATTTGTAGGAATAAAAATGCCTGAATCGGAGAGAGGATGGTATTTAACGGATACAGATCATGAAGTGGAAATTGCCACGGTGAATTCCGATGGAGCTCCGGTTGACCGTAAAGATTTGGATGTGAAAGTTTACAAGATAAACTGGCGCTGGTGGTGGGATGCAGGTGAAGAAAATCTGGCCTCCTACATTAGTCGTTCATCCACTCGAATAGTTTCACATCAAAAAGTGAGTACTAAACAGGGGAAAGCAAAGATTAAACTAAATATTGAATACAACGATTGGAATGATTACGGACGTTATTTAATTCGCGTTACCGATCCTGTGAGTGGTCACTCTACTGGCGAGACAGCTTATTTCTCGAAATGGTATGGCCGTACTCCCGAAGGAATGCCCGGAAATGCGAGCATGCTTTCTTTTACTTCTGATAAAGATAAATATCGTGTAGGCGAAAAGGCAACAGTCATAATTCCTTCTTCAAAATCAGGAAAGGCATTGGTAAGTATCGAAACCGGTGCAAAGGTATTGCAGGCTTTTTGGGTAGATACAAAATTGAAGGAATCAGAATTTTCATTCGATATTACTCCGGAAATGGCTCCCAACGCATATGTGAGTGTGAGTTTGATTCAGCCACATGCTCAAACAGAGAATGATTTGCCAATTCGGATGTATGGAGTGATTCCAATTTTGGTTGAAGATCCAAATACTCGTTTAAGTCCGGTAATTAAAATGCCTGATGTATTGGAACCTGAGAAAGAATTTGAGGTGACAGTATCGGAAAAAGATGGGAAAGCAATGACCTATACTATAGCTGTTGTGGATGATGGATTATTGGATTTAACTCGATTTAGAACACCTAACCCATGGAATATATTTTATGCGAGAGAAGCCTTAGGGGTAAAAACCTGGGATATGTACGATTTGGTAATGGGCGCTTACGGAGCCAGATTAGAAAAGGCTTTTGCCATTGGAGGTGATGAGGATTTGGGTGATAAAAAACAAGCAAAAGCAAATCGTTTTAAGCCTGTGGTAATGTTTTACGGACCTTATACATTGTATGCTGGTGATAGTAAATTGCACAAAATAACAATGCCTAATTACGTGGGATCTGTTCGTACTATGGTGGTTGCAGGAAATAAAGGAGCTTATGGCTCTGCTGAAAAAACAACTCAGGTTCGCAAGCCTTTAATGATATTGGCAACCTTACCAAGAGTGCTTGGTCCGGCAGAATCGGTAAAATTACCGGTCACTGTTTTTGCTATGGATCCTAAAATTAAGAATGTAAAAGTAAGAATTGAGCCTAATGAATTTCTCATCAGCGAAGGCGGTCTTGAAAAAAGCATTGTTTTTGAAAAAATGGGAGAACAGGTAATTGATTTTGATTTGAAAGTTGCTTCTAAATTGGGAATTGCGAAAGTAAAAGTTTATGCTGAAAGTGGAAATGTAAAAACAACTTACGAGATAGAATTGGATGTTCGTAATCCAAATCCACGTGTTGTAAATGTTAACGACACCCTTTTAAAAGCAGGTGAGAGTTGGGCGAATGTATTGAATCTTCCTGGAATGAATGGAACCAATAAAGGCGTTTTGGAATTGTCGAGCATTCCGCCAATCGATTTTGGTCGTCGTTTAGAGTACCTTATCGGATATCCTCACGGATGCATTGAACAAACCACTTCATCAGTTTTTCCTCAGTTGTTTTTGGATAAAGTGGTGACTTTGGATGCAGAACAAAAAGTTCGAATTACTAAAAATGTTCAGGCTGGTTTAAATAGATTATTGAGTTTTCAAATGCCTAACGGCGGATTTAGCTACTGGCCGGGAGGAGATTATGGCAGCGATTGGGGAACCAGTTACGCAGGGCATTTTATGCTAAAGGCACAAGAAATGGGTTATACACTACCAATTGGCTTGAAATCGGCATGGTTACGATATCAGAAATCTGCGGCTAAAAGTTGGGAGAGCTCATCTTATCGTGGTGGAGTTTACTATTCTCGTCACGATTTACTTCAAGCTTACCGATTGTACACTCTTGCCGAAGCTGAGATTCCTGATTTAGCCTCGATGAATAGAATGAGAGAACAAAGAAAACTTTCACTGGCCGCTAAGTGGAGATTGGCTGCAGCTTATCGTTTAATCGGACAAACTGAAGTTGCAGAGAAGTTGATTGAGAATTTGGGCGTAGAAGTGAAGGCTTATCGTGAACATTCAGGTTCTTTTGGTTCTGATACCCGCGACAGGGCAATGATTTTGGAAACGTTAAGTTTGCTTGATAAAAAAACAGAGGCTTTTCCATTGGTACAAAAATTATCAGCAGAATTATCAAGTAACTCTTGGATGAGTACACAAACAACAGCCTTCTGTTTAATTGGAATGGCTGAGTTTGCTGGTCGTAATGATTCTAAAGAATTAAGTATTTCCTACTCTTTAAATGGTGGTGAAATGCAGGAATTATCGAGTAATAATCCGGTAATTCAAATTCCTTTGGATTTAAGTTCAGCTAAACCTAAAGTAAATGTGAGTAATCTTTCTGATGGTGTTCTTTATGCGCGAATAAGTACAAGTGGAATTCCTGAGACGGGAGATCAGACGGCAGCCGAAGAGAATTTGAAAATGAGAATTTCTTACAAAGACATGCAGGGAAATTCAATTGATGTGAAGAGCTTGCAACAAGGAACCGATTTTAGAGTGGATGTTAGAATTGAAAACCCAGGTGTGATGGATGATTATGAGCAAATGGCTTTAACTCAGATATTCCCATCGGGTTGGGAGATTGTAAATACTCGTTTCGGAGATGTTGACGAAGTCGTAAAGTCTGATGTTCCAACTTATCAGGATATTCGTGATGATCGTGTGTATACCTATTTCGATTTGGATCGAAACAAGAGCAAGATTTTCTCGATTACTATGAATGCGGCCTATGTTGGAAAGTATTATCTGCCAACTGTTAATTGTGAAGCCATGTACGATGATCGCATCCATGCCCGCAAACCGGGTCAATGGGTTGAAGTTGTGAAATAGGATTGATATAGATATTAATATCAAGTAGGTATCTAAAGTCCCCTTTAGGGGATTTAGGGGTGAAAAAACGAAAACGTTGAATTACCCCAAACCCCTAAAGGGGCTTAAAAAAAGGAAGAATGAGTATTGGTGAACAAGTATCGATGTTTTACAATGCAAAACCTCATATTTTTGAGAAGGCTAAGATACTTAGAGATAATATGACTATTTCGGAGTTGAAGCTTTGGGGAGAATTAAAAGGAAAGCAAATTATGGGCTTGCGTTTTAGAGCACAACATCCTATAGATATCTTTATTGCTGATTTTTATTGTCACTCATTAAAGCTGATAATTGAGGTTGATGGAGGAATTCATAATTCAAAACATCAGAAAGAGTATGACATTTCTAGAGAGGCAGAACTTAAATATTGGGAGATAAATATTATTCGTTTTACTAATGACGAAATAGATCGTGATATTAATGACGTACTAAATAAGATAAGTCTGGTTTGTAATAAAATTCAGCAGAATCAAAAAGGTCCCCTTTAGGGGATTTAGGGGTGGTAAACTCCCAGGGAAGAAAGTAAATGAAAATACAAAAAATAAAATATTGCCAATCTAAAAAATGCCGYATTWTCATGTTGGCATTTTTGCTGTTGTGCGTAAGTTTCTGGTTTTCTCTGCCGTCTAAATTGTTTCAAGAYCCRACATCAACTATTCTTTTTAGCCGGGAAGGAAAATTGCTTGGWGCSCGAATTGCAACTGATGGTCAATGGCGATTTCCTGAATCGGAACAAGTGCCTGAAAAGTTTGARAAGTCTCTTTTGGCTTTTGAGGATMGGTATTTTTACTATCACCCCGGAGTGAATCCTGTTTCGTTRGGRMGRGCTTTWATKCAAAATATRAARGCYRGWYATRTKGTRAGYGGWGGMAGYACGATAAGCATGCAACTGATTCGTATTTCCAGAAAAGGGAAGAGCAGAAACATCTACCAAAAATTGATTGAGCTTATAAAATCGATCCGCTTAGAGYTAGCTTATTCTAAGAAAGAGATTTTAGCCTTGTACGCATCTCATGCACCTTTTGGTGGAAATGTTGTTGGATTGGACGCTGCTTCCTGGCGATTTTTTGGTCGTAAGGCCAGCAATTTATCTTGGGCTGAAGCAACAACATTAGCCGTATTGCCTAATGCTCCATCATTAATTTATCCTGGCAAAAACAGCAAGAAGCTTCGAGATAAACGAAATCGCCTTTTAGATCGATTAGTGGAAAGAGAAATTATTGATTCGACAACTTGTGAATTGGCAAAATTGGAAGCAATACCATCTAAAATTCATGCTTTGCCGATGCTGGCTCCTCATTTACTTGATCGGGCAAATATTGAGCATACAGGAGAACGAATTACGAGTTCACTAAATTATCGGCTTCAATTGCAGGTTAATGGGCTTGTTCGGAAATATCAGCGAAATTTTGAGGCCAATCAAATTCACAATATGGCCGTTTTGGTTTTAGATGTGGAAACGGGGCAAAGTATTGCTTATATTGGAAATACGCCAAAAATTGGGGCGGAAAATAATGGGAATCAGGTAGATGTTATTCGAGCAGCACGAAGCACAGGCAGTGTTTTAAAACCATTTTTGTTTGCCGGCATGTTGAATAGTGGTGTAATTCTTCCCAACACACTTGTTCCTGATATTCCAACGCAGATAGCAGGCTATTCTCCAAAGAATTTTAATCTTCGCTACGATGGTGCAGTTCCGGCTAAAAAGGCATTGTCACGCTCTTTAAATGTGCCTTCGGTTCGCATGTTGCGTGATTACGGAGTAGAGCCTTTTCATCATATGATGAAGAAATTGGGAATGAGTACACTCAATCGTCCTTCAGGGCATTATGGATTATCTTTGATTCTTGGAGGAGCGGAAGGTACATTGTGGGATTTATGTGGAATTTATTCAGGCTTAGCGAGAACTTTGAAGCATTACAATCAATACAATAAATCTTATTTTTCGACTGATATTCGGGAACCTTCTTATTTACTGCAGGATTCTGTAAGATTGGGAAATTCAGAGTCCCATTCAAGATTGAGTGCAGCTTCCATTTATCAAACATTTGAAGCTTTATTGGATGTGAACAGACCAGATGGCGAAAATGGGTGGAAATCTTTTTCTTCATCACGTAAAGTGGCCTGGAAAACAGGTACCAGCTTTGGTTTTAGAGATGCCTGGGCTATTGGTACTACACCAAATTATGTTGTTGGTGTGTGGGTTGGAAATGCTGATGGTGAAGGCCGGCCTGGATTAACAGGTGTAAGTGTTGCAGCACCTGTAATGTTTGATGTGTTTAACTTGTTGCCATCAGGTTCTTGGTTTGATATTCCTTTTGAGGAAATGGAAGAAATTCCTGTTTGCAGGCAAAGTGGATACAGAGCCGGCCGATGGTGCGAGACTGTTGATACAATGTTAGTTTGCAAGACAGGTTTAGAGACCAATTCATGTCCATACCATCGACTTGTGCATTTAGATGCCAGTAAAAGGTATCAGGTAAATTCTCAATGTGAGAACGTGAGTGAAATGCAACATGTAAATTGGTTTGTGTTGCCACCCGCAATGGAATGGTATTATAAAAAAAGGAATGCCTTGTATCGTCCCTTACCACCTTTTCGGGATGATTGTTCGGGAGTTCAAGCTCATAAAGTTATGGAGCTAATTTATCCGAAAGGAAACGATCAGATTTTTGTTCCCGTAGGTTTGGATGGAATTCGTGGGAAGCTTGTTTTCGAGATGGCTCATCATGATCCGGAAGCAGAAGTTTTTTGGCACCTTGATGGTGATTTTATAGGGACAACGGTTCTTCTCCACCAAATGGAATTAAGTCCTGATGAAGGTGAACACTTTCTTAGTTTGGTTGACAATCATGGCAATACATTGCATAAGAAATTTACTGTGGTTGGAAAAGATGAATCAAGAGTTGACTAAATAAGGGGGCATATAAATTGCAATGGATCGTATTGAGTTTTATTGTTAAAAGATTATCTTTATTTTATTGGCTGTTAAAAAAAGCTTTTCGAATACAGAGGAATAATTATGGTAAAGATAAAATTTGAATATAAAATTCTCATTTCATATTTGTTGGTGGGTGGGCTGTGGGTTTCTTTTTCAGACCGATTAGTGCAATGTTTTATTTTGGATTCGGATTATCTTACAAAAGTGCAAACCTATAAAGGTTGGTTTTATGTTTTAGTGACTGGGGTTTTGTTTTACTTTTTGCTAAAGAAGCATTTGATTAAAATTCGAAATGCAGAAAAAAAAGCAAGAGAGAGTGATCTCTTGAAATCTGCTTTTTTACAGAACATATCGCATGAAATTAGAACACCTATGAATGGGATAGTTGGTTTTGCGGGTCTTTTAAAAGAAAATAATCTGACCAAGAATCAAAAGGAAATGTACCTTAATATAATTACTAAAAGTTCGGATCAATTGCTTAGCGTAGTTAATGATGTGTTAGATGTTTCGTTAATAGATTCGGGAAATGTGATCATTAACAAGACTCAATTTCATCTTAATGAATTCCTGGATCAAATTTATTCTGCTCATGGCACAATTCTAAGAAAAGATATTTCTCTTCAATTAAATAATACCCTCTCTGGTTTTGCTCATGTCGTTTTCACTGATAAAGTTAAGCTGGGGCAAATTCTGGATAATTTAATTAGTAATGCAATAAAATATACACCAACTGGATTGATTGAGTTTGGTTGTGAAATGAAGGAAGATCAATTGCTGTTTTTTGTAAAGGATTCAGGGATTGGAATTGCTCCGGAATATCATGAGAAAATTTTTGATCGTTTTCATAGGGCGGAGATTGAAATAACTAAAACCATTGGAGGTGTAGGCTTGGGTTTAGCTATTTGCAAGGGGAATGTGAATTTATTAGATGGTGATATTTGGGTAGAATCCAATCTTGGAATTGGCTCCAAATTCTATTTTACAATTCCGGGTAATTTTGTTGTTCTGGAAATTACAGAAAACGAAAAGGAAGATTCAAAGAGTATTTTGAATCCTGGTTGTGTGCTTGTTGCGGAAGATGAAGAATATAATTTTCTTTACATATCAAGACTGTTGACAGATGCGGGAATTGATTTTTTAAGAGCAACAAATGGACAGGAAGCAGTGGATATTTGCCGGAATAACTCAAATTTAGGAATTATTCTGATGGATATTAAAATGCCAATTTTGAACGGTTACGAAGCTGTTAAGATAATTCGGGGGTTTAATCGTAAAATTCCTATTATTGCCCAAACGGCATTTGTCATTGGAAATGAAAAAAAGAAGGCTTTGGATATTGGGTGTAATGATTATATCGCAAAGCCTTTTAAGAGAGTAGAACTATTAGATAAGATTAAAAAAAATATACGTTGACTACGAATGTTTAAATATCAATAGCGAACACCGCCTTGTTATCGATGTTCGCTCAGAAGAACGGTTTTTTAGAAGAGTTGTGAAACCATGGTGAAATTCTAACTATTTTTACGATGGTTCCTGTACCGAATGGGACAGCAGGGAAATTATTCCATTGAAAAATAGCCAGTGGTTTGTTGTATTTTTGATTTGTGTAGAAGAATCATTTGGCTATCTTTAGAACCATTCTAAAACCACTCCACTATAAAATAATGAGTTTTAAGTGGGTAAGAAATATCGACTATAACCATGAATCAACTACTAACTATTAATTGTGTTGAGGATATTTTACCTGAATATCGACATACACCAATTGGCTTACTGCTTGAATTCCATAATTTAGACCGGCCTTTTGCTGCTTATAACGAAGCACAGCTTTTGGTTGGCATGTGTATGGATAATAGGAAGCATTTGCACATACCTGAAAATTTCTCTTATATCATTCGATCAGGAGGAGCAAATTTAAGATACAGCGAGTTTAAAGTTTCTTATGCCATTTCGGTTGGTAAAATTAAGCACATTGCATTGATTGGTCACGATAATTGCGGGATGGTGAATTTACATTCCCGAAAGGAAGAATTCATACGGGGATTGGTTGATTCTGCTGGTTGGACTGCCGAAAGAGCCGAAGAACATTTTACCAATTTTGCTCCCATGTTTGAAATAGAGAATGAAATAGAATTTGTGGTAACTGAAGCTAAAAGATTACGTGTAAAATACCCGAAAATTACCGTCGCACCATTGTTTTATCATGTTGATACGAATCGATTATCAATTGTTGAGGAATAGTTTTTTAAGAGATTGAATGAAGTGTACTTTTAGCAAGAATTGTAAGATTATAACAGATATATGAATTATTCCTGTAATTTTGCGTTTCAATTGGATGGAAGTAGATAAAAAATGGAAGTAAAGCGACTAAATAAAGCGATTGCAGAAACAGGTTATTGCTCACGAAGAGAGGCCGATAAGTTGATTGAGAGTGGTCGGGTTCAGGTAAATGGAAAAACTGCCGATTTAGGTGTTAAGGTTGCCAGTGATGACACAATCAAGGTCAAAGGAAAAATCATTACCAAAAAAGTCGGGAATATTTATTTAGCATTTAATAAGCCCATTGGAATTACCTGTACAACAGATACCCATATCAATGGGAATATTATTACTTTTCTGAATTATCCGGAGCGGGTTTTCCCAATTGGAAGATTAGATAAGCCGAGTGAAGGCCTAATATTTCTTACCAATGATGGTGATATCGTGAATAAAATACTTCGATCGAGGAATAATCATGAAAAAGAATATCTTGTTCGGGTAAACAAAAGAATTACTTCCGATTTTATTAAAAAAATGGGCAATGGTGTTCCTGTTTTAGATACTGTTACCAAGAAATGTAAAGTTTGGAGAATTGATAATTTTACATTTAAAATAGTCCTTACTCAAGGTTTAAACAGACAAATTCGCAGAATGTGCGAATATTTGAATTACGAAGTAAAAGCATTAAAAAGACTTCGAATTATGAATATTTCTTTGGGCAATTTAAAAGTAGGGAAATATCGTTCATTTACTAAAAGTGAATTACAAAGCTTGCTTAATTTGTGCGAGGATTCAGCTAAAACTTTCGACGAAATTTAAACTCCAGGTCTTTGTTTTCTTTGTGAGTAACAAAAGATTGATACCAATTTCTTTTTTTCTCAATTATTAGGAGCAAGAGTAATTAAATGAGGTAATATACTGTCTGTTTTTTTTATATTTGCAGGGAACCAGATAGGAACTACTATGAAACCTGCCAATTTAATTCTTCTGTTATTTCTAACTTTTCATGTCAGTTTTATATCCGCAATCGAAAAACCGTTTGGGATATTTGTGATAAATCACAATCGGAGTGAGTATCAGGCTTTGAGCCAAAACTGGGCTGTGGAATTTGATGATTTGGGCAGAGCTTATTTTGGTAATAGTGGTGGTGTTCTGGAATACAATGGGAAAGATTGGGTTTTACATCAACATAAATCTAAATCTGCAATTCGTGCTTTGCTGTTCGATGATGAGAGCCAAAGGTTGTATTCTGGTTGTTACGAAGATTTTGGTTATTGGAAAAGGGATACTCAAGGGGTATTAAATTATCATTCCTTAGCGGAAAATTTAAAAGATTACAGCTTCTCAAGCGAGAGAATTTGGTCCATTGTTAAAAGTGGAAAAGAAATTCTGTTTCAATCATTTCCAACACTATTTATATACAATACTGAAACTGATGAGGTGAAATCAGTAGCACCAAAAGGTGAACTGATGTTTTTAGGTAAGGTAAACAATACTGTATATTCCAGAGTTAGCGGTAGGGGAATTTGTAAAATTGAAGCCGGGGAAATAATAGTTGTGGATGATTCCAATTTTGCTAAAAATGCTACTATCCGGTTTTATTTGCCTAATAAGAGAGGTATTGTGGTGGGAGATGGAAAATCGGGTTTGCATATTTTAAAGAATGGAAAAACTAAAAAATGGAATTGTGAGGCGAATCAGGTACTAGCTTCAAAAGATATTAATTCTGCGGTTAATCTTGCCGATAAGGCTTATGCTATAGGAACTTTATCGGGTGGCTTGTATATTATCGACCATGATGGGAAGATTCTTAATCACATTGATAAACAGTCTAAACTGGAAAACAATACTGTTTTGGGTATGGCTCTTGATCATTCGGGAGATTTATGGTTGGGAATGGATAACGGATTGTCTTATGTCGATTTAAATTCAAGCATAGAGTACAAAATTGATATGGACAATGCTCCGTCAGCAATCTATTCTGTAATAAAGCACAATGGGTATATTTATGTAGGTACAAACAATGGAGTTCTCTATTCAAAATTCGAAAAGGCGTATGCCGAGCTGGATTTTAAAGAATTATCCCTTTTAAAAGGGATAACAGGGCATATTTGGAAATTGGAAATTTTGAGGGGTGAACTTCTGTGTGGTAGTAATAATGGTATATTCAGACTAGATCAAGGGAAAAGTTATCCATTGTCAACGGCAGCAGGAGGTACCGATTTTGAAATTATTGAAAAAAATGGGCAGGAATGGTTAATTGAATCTACTTATTTCAAAATAAGAATGTTCAAAAGAGAAAATGGTCAATGGGTTTTTTCTCATTTTGTTGATGGTTTTGAGGGATCGTGTCGGTTTATTGAGGTGGATCATGCAGGTTATGTTTGGATTAGCCATGAAATTAAGGGATTGAATCGTTTAAAACTATCTGATGATTTTAAAAAGGTGATTTCCAATAAATATTTTGGTTTGGAATCAGGCTTGCCAACAGAATATCAACTGAATGTTTTTACGGTAAATAATCGGGTTGTAGTTACAACGGGTGAGGAGATTTATACTTACGATGATCTTACGGATCGCATGGTATCTTTTGATAAGTTGAACAACACTCTTGGGCGGTTTAAAAAGGCTGTTAATATTGTAATTGCTGATCAAAATCATTTTTGGGCTATTGCCGATAACGAAGCTGTTTATATGAGTAATTTATCTGACTCAATGAGTTTCGTAAGGGCTTTTACTTTGGATAAACAATTTTCATTTCCAGATAAGTATCAGAATATTTCTATCAATAAGGACGCCAGCGTTCTCTGTTTGGAAAATGGTTTCGCCATCCTTCCCAATGAATCAAATGATGTTTACAAGCATCAGCCATTGGTTATCACTAAAGTTGTTAATGGAAAAAATGGAGTCGATAGCAAAGGGCTTTTACTGCCTCTGATAAATGAGAATGTTTTGGAACTAAAACAACGGGATAATTCTCTTGAATTCACCATTAATTCAGTTAATTATGGTCCTAATGATGTAACCTATCAGTACCGAATCGTAAATCTTTATGATGATTGGATTGAGAGTGGAACAGAAAATATAAACTCTATTGCTGATATACCGCATGGAGAATATATCTATCAGGCAAGAGCAGTATTTTCGGATGGCAGCAGATCGAATATTGTAGAATATCCATTTGTTATCTTACCATTCTGGTATGCTTCAAAAACAGGTGTTGTTGTAATCATCTTATCACTGGTAATATTTGTTGGTTTATTGATTGTTTTTAATAAACGATTGCTGGATAAGCAAACCTATATTATTGAGCAAAAACATACGGATCAACATAAGAAAAACGAATCGACAATAGAGCAGCTTCAGAATGATGTTTTACAGAAGGAATTGGAGAATTTACAAGGTAAATTAACTGTTTCAGCCAATGCTTTGGTCGAAAAAGACAGATCTATAAATACCATAAAACATGAATTGGAAATCATGTTTAAGAAATTGGAAGGACGTTTTCCTCATCGTGATTACGATAAGATTTTGAAAGTGATAAACGGACAGTTGACTCAGAAAAAGGACATGCTCGATTTTGAGAGACATTTTGCGGCTTCACAAAGTGGTTTTTACGATGAGTTGAGGATGAATTATCCAAATCTGACTCCTGCTGATTTACGATTGTGTTCTCTCTTGAAAATGAATATGAATTCTAAAGAAATATCTATTCTTTTGGGAATTACCGTTAGAAGCGTAGAGGTGAGTAGATACAGACTACGAAAAAAAATGGAGTTGGAGCCTGATGAAAATCTTACAAAGGTGATTATGAGGTATTAATTTATTCTTCTAAAAAATGAGAGTCGAAACTCTCATTTTTTTAGCACCAATTTTTATTTGTAAGCATCAATATACTTTTGATCGAGTTCATCCGAATCTTTATATTTTACTCTTAGATCGGATAATTTTACTTTTAATTCTTTAACTGTTTCAGCGTAAGCCGGATCATTATAAACATTTTTAAGTTCGTTTGGATCATTTTTACGATCATACAATTCCCATTCATCAACATCGTAATAAAAATGAATCAATTTGTATTCCTTAGATACGATTGCATAGTGTCTTTTCACCATGTGGATTGAGGGATATTCGTAATAATGATAGTATACCGCTTCTCTAAATCCTTCTTTTTGTCCTTTAAATAATGGCACCAAACTTTCTCCCTGCATATCCTTAGGTGCCGTAACTCCGGCTGCATCTAAAATAGTTTGGGCAAAGTCAAGGTTTTGAACCATTTCATCGTTGGTAATTCCTGGTTTAATAACATTTGGCCATTTTACCAGTAAAGGAGTTTTAAAAGATTCATTGTAAGCAAAACGCTTGTCGAACCATCCATGTTCACCCAAATAAAATCCTTGATCTGAAGTGTAAACAACGATCGTATTTTCCGAAAGCTTCTTATTGTCGAGGTAATCCAAAACACGTCCAACACCTTCGTCAACAGCAGCAATGCATCCTAAATAATCTTGCATGTATCTCTGATATCTCCAATGCATCAAATCCTCTCTGTTCATTTTGGGATATTCCTTTTTAAATTTTTCGTTGATTGGTTTGTAGTATTTATTCCATGAGGCGCGTTCGTCTGGAGTCATTCTATCGTATTCATTTTTAAAGGCCGAAATATCCCATTTCATATATTCTTTCAGCCCTAATTCCTTCATCACCTCCGGGTATATTTTTGAATCCCCGGCCCAATTCATGTGATCGACTAAATTCATTTCTGCAGTCTTGGCTGCAGTTCCACGTCCTTCAAAATTATCGAAAAGAGTAGCTGGTTCTTTAAATGTTTTTGATGTGTACTCGGCCTGATGTCTTGGGGCAGGAAACCATTCTCTGTGAGGTGCTTTATGAAAATACATCAACAAAAAAGGCTTGTTCGGATCGCGTTCTTTTTCCAGCCAATCAATGGTCATGTCTGTAATAATATCGGTTGTATAGCCTTTAATATTAATCTTTCCTTCATTTTTGGTGAAGAAATCAGGAGCATAATAACTTCCCTGATCGTCGAGAATTCGAAACTGGTCAAAGCCTTTTGGATTGTTGCCAAAGTGTAGCTTTCCAAACATTGCAGTTTGATAACCAGCTTTTTGCATTAGTTGAGGGAAAGTGACTTGAGTTGTATCAAAAGGAAACCGGTTATCGACTTTGCCATTAATATGACAGTGCTTACCAGTTAAAAGAACAGCACGGGAAGGTGCGCAAATAGAATTGGTTACACAAGCATTGGTGAAACGCATTCCTTGCTGTGCAATACGATCAATATTTGGAGTATTGGTTAAGCTGTTGTCATATGCACTAATGGCCTGGTAAGCGTGATCATCAGACATGATAAACACGATGTTTGGTCTTTTAACTTCATTTTTAGCTGCTTGATTGCAACAAGCAAAAAGGGGGATAATGCTTAGGTAAATTAAAGTTCTTAAATTCATTGGGCGGGTATTAGATTATTTTACGGATTTTTATTTCACTTAGTATTATTTTTTATTTTACAAGTATAAAATCAAGGATGATACCATTTTAAGTATCAACTTTCAGTTTTTAACCAACCACTGTTCTGTCACCGTATTCTTTAAAGATATTACAATTTTTTAAGAAGGCGATTTCATTTGTTGTAACATCAAAAATACGATATGGTGATTGAGTTTCTGAGTAATTATTTGCATTCAGTTCTTAAATCAATAGTTCGTTAAGGTTTTGTAAGTGTTTTATTTTTAGCGTGATTTACTTAAAGGACATCCCTGAGAAAAGGCATGATAATACCCCGATCATTCGGGGTGTAAATCAATCTAATGTCTCATCCCGATAGCTATCGGGACTAAAATCTAATGATCTATTGTAAATAAGAGTTTCTCGTTTTTTTGCAGTAACCGGCTCGGTAAATAGTAATGTAATTTCAAGAGAAAATTACCAATCGGTATTTAAGCTTTGTTTTTGAGTAGAATAACTTAGCTGAAACGTGAATAGGAATACAACAAATACATAGTTGACTTTTTTTATTTGACAGACTTAAAATAGATATGGCGGCACAATAAATAAACTGCACCGCCATAATTAACTTAACTAACTATTGATACACTAATGTTTTAGTTGAAATGAAAGTTCGTTTGATTCGTCAGATGAATTGGTACTCACCCAAAGTTTAAAATCACCATCTTCAGCAACGAAATTCATATTAATGTCATAGAATTTTAAATCCTCTTCGGCAATTGTAAATTGGATATCTTTGCTTTCACCAGGCTCTAATCCTACTTTTTCAAATCCTTTTAATTCTTTCACCGGACGGGTTACGCTACCGTATAAATCCTGAACATACAATTGAACTACTTCTTCTCCAAAAACATCTCCTGTATTGCTTATTGTGGCATTTACGCTTAGGTATTCTCCTGATGTAAGAGTATTTGTGTTTATTTTCACATCTTTTATCGAAAATGTAGTATAACTTAAACCATAGCCAAAAGGATAGAGTGGTGAGTTCTCAACATCGATATAAGTGGATTTGTAATCAGCATTGGGATCATCTTTAGGTATTGGGCGACCCGTACTTTTTGCATTGTAATAAATCGGAACCTGACCAATGTTACGAGGGAACGATAAGGTTAATTTTCCGGATGGATTGTAATCTCCTGAAATCACATCGGCAAGAGCATCTCCTGCAGTTGTTCCCAAATACCAGGCTTCCATGATTGCATCTATATTCTCGTTTTCCCACGATAAATCCAACGGACGACCATTCATAAGAACCAAACCGGTTGGTTTATTGAGTTTTTTCAACTCTTTTAAAAAATCTTGTTGAATGCCCGGTAATTTAATGTTTGTTCTGCTAGCAGCTTCGCCTGACCAATTATAGTCTTCTCCCATGGCAACAAGAACAATATCAGCTTTACTGGCAACACTTAGTGCCTGTTTGAATCCTGACTTGTCGCTTCCTTTTAAACCGCAGGCTTGAGCATAGGTAAATTTAACTTTAGAATCTTTGTATTTTTCTTGTAAACCATTAAACAAGGAAACACTTTGGTTTCTATCTCCACGTCCGGCCCATTCACCATTTAAGCTGGTTTGGTTTTTAATCATCGGACCAATTAAAGCGATCGTTTTTCTTGAAGATTTTTTAATTGGAAATATATTCTCGTTTTTCAATAAAACAATAGATCGTTTCGCAATATTTCTTGCTGATGCCAGAAAGGCTGGTTTCATGCGAGTTGCTTCTTGCCTGGCTTCATCCATATATCGATACGGATCGTCGAAAAGGCCAAGTAAGAATTTCATTTCCAAAATTCTACATACCGCGATATCTATACTTTCAATACTTACTTTTCCGGCTTCAACCTGAGATTTTAAGTTTTTTAAGTAAACACCACCTGTCATATCCATATCAATACCAGCATTTACAGCCAGTTCTGCAGCCTGAGCTTCGTCTTTTGCAACACCGTGCTCTACCAATTCGTTAATTGCAGTATAGTCAGTAACTACGAAGCCTCTAAAATCCCATCGGTCTCTAAGAACATCTTTGTATAAATATTTGCTGGCAGAACAGGGTACGCCGCCAATTTCGTTAAAAGCGGTCATGAATGTAGCAACACCTGCATCTTTAGCAGCCTCGAAAGGAGGAAGATAGATTTCATTTAGAGTACGTTCCGAAATTTCAGCAGTATTGTAGTCACGACCAGCTTCTGCGGCGCCATATGCGGCAAAATGCTTGGCACATGCTAAAACGGTATTCGTCGATTTTAAATCTTGCCAACTCTCACCTTGAAAGCCTTTAACTCGTGCTTTAGCAATCAGTTTACCCAAATAAACATCTTCTCCTGCACCTTCCATTACGCGTCCCCAGCGTGCATCTCGGGCAATGTCAACCATCGGAGCAAAAGTCCATGAAATGCCCTCGGCAGCAGCTTCTGTTGCAGATATCCGGGCACTTTCTTTAATTAAATCAAGATCCCAAGTACATGATTCCGCAAGCGACATTGGGAAGATTGTTCTGAATCCGTGAATTACGTCGTATCCAAAAAGAACAGGAATTTTTAGTCTTGATTCTGCCAGTGCAGCCTCCTGAAGTATTCTTACTTTTTCGACAGTAGCTTCGTTAAACATACTTCCTACCAAACCTTTTTTAAGATAGGGCATTACTTCATTTTGCATTTCAGGTCCTGTAATATCACCATGTCCTGAAAATTGAGTCATTTGTCCAATTTTCTCTTCTAATGTCATTAAGGAGAGAACCGAATCAACTTTTCGTTCGATCTGGGCATCACCACTGTAACTTTTGTATTTCGATTTGGATGTATTGCATGAAAACATTGCAATGGATACCAATATGATGAATAGTGTAAGCTTTGTTTTCATTTTTGTAATCATTTTCATAGTAATCTGTAATTAACTGTAATCGCTTTTTTATTTGTTTATTTGCTCTTACTAAAGAGCCACTCTAATAAGTCAGGTTCTGAAAATGCCTGATCCCAACTATTGTGATTTGCCTTCGGGTAAAGAGTGTATTTTGATTCCGTGTTGTATTTTTTTTGCTCATTATAGACTTGTTGAGAATACTTTCCGGGTACTACATCATCTTTGCCACCATGAAAAAACCAGATTGGGACATGTGAATATTTTGTGACCAATTCCGGTTTGTGTCCGCCACAAATAACAACTGCTGCGGTATACTTATCCGGCCAACGGTATAAAAATTCAAGTGTTCCTATTCCTCCCATCGATAAGCCCATAATGTAAATTCTCTTTAGGTCAACATGATCTGATTGTAAGAATTGATTCATCAATTGATCAACCAAAAAAGCTGGTTTTG
>JAESUW010000048.1 GCA_016760525.1 Labilibaculum sp. | reverse complement strand
ACTTCCCGGTCTCGTAGGGTATATCCCAATAAATAATTCCTGTCTGATCATTAGAATCTTTTATTTGTCCTGCAATTTTGCCATTCAGTTCCAACCTGGCTTTTGCTGCATTGGTATAACATACTACTCTTATGGATTGTCCTTTCTGATAATTCCAGACAGACCAAGCATCCATTGACGGAATTTTTTCTTCATAATCACTTTCCTTGTTTTCTGAATCGAGTTGAGACCACACATCTTTCATCTGGCTTTTACTCCCTTTTCCTGGTGTGGGATATGTTCCCAAATAAGCCATTGGCTTATCGGACCAAAGCGATTGACGGAAATATCCCCTTGGCTTAATAAAACCACCAAAATCTAATAATCCTGAATAAAAGCCTCTGGATGGCCACTTTCCTGATTCTCCTAAATAATCAATACCTGTCCAAAGAAATTGTCCGAAGATATGTTCATGATCCCGCACAGTTTTCCATGCACTTAGCTCATGTCGGTTTTCGCTGCCAAAAATCACCCGCTTAGGATATTTTTTATGGTCTGAATCGTATCGGCTTTCGGTATAATTATAGCCGGCTATGTCCAATGCCCCGGGATATTCGGTTTCATTCGACATGGCAACTCCTGCCAATCCGGCGGTAACAGGACGTGACTGATCATATCTCTTTACCTCTGCCACGAGTTTTTTTGCAATAGCTCCAAGTCGCATAGCATCGGGTGCATCTTTCTTATATCCACCAAATATAGGCTGGGTAAACCCATTTTCTGCACCACCATTAAGTATAGGATGTGAATACGGATCGTTCGGATAATCGACTTCATTACCAATGCTCCATGCAAAAATTGAAATATGGTTGCGGTCGCGACGAACCATATCTGCTAAATCTTTTTCTCCCCATTCTTTAAAAAAATCGAATGTACCCTGAAAGCCCGGAGTTCCGACATTCCATCCTTCAAGCCATTTGCGTTTAGGAAATTCCCACTCATCAAATGCTTCATTCATCACGAGAAGTCCCAGCTCGTCACAAAGCTTATATAATTCCGGCGATTGTGGATTATGACTTGTACGAATCGCATTACAACCGATTTCTTTTAGTGTAATAAGTCTCCTTTTCAATACTTCTTTGAGAATAGCCGAGCCCAATACTCCTGCATCGTGATGCAGGCAAACACCTTTTACTTTCATCCATTTCCCGTTAAGGGCAAAACCTTTATTGGCATCAAAAGTATATGTACGTATTCCCGTAGTAGTTGTCGTTTGATCTATTACTTTACCAGCCTTAAGAACAGTTGTTTTCAACCGATAAAGATTAGGAGTTTCTAAACTCCATAATTTGGGATTATTTACTTTCAGATCTACTGTAAGTTTGTTATTCTGCCCGGCTGCCACAGATATTTTTTTAGAATTTTTAGCAACAAGCTTACCTTCAGGTGACAATAATTCATTGATAACTTTCAGACTGTTATTTGTTGTCGTCTCATTTTCTATTTCAATCTCAATAGTAACAATTGCCTGTTTGTCCGTAACATTTGTAGGGTGTACAAATACGCCCCACTGGGCTATGTGAACAGGATTAGAGTATATGATCCATACATCACGATAAATACCCGATCCTGTATACCAACGGGAATCAGCCGATTGGCTGTGATCAACACGAACAGCAATTACATTATTCTCCCCGTGTTTGATGTAAGGTGTGGCATCATACATAAATGATATGTATCCATTTGGGCGTTTGCCCAACAAATGCCCGTTAATAAATACTTCGCTGCGGTTATAAACTCCTTCGAAGTACAGATACACTTTCTCTCCTTGTTTTTCTTTGGGGATACTGATTGTTTTGCGATACCAGCCAATCCCACCCGGAAGATAACCTGTTGCACTCGCCAATGTCGGACTAAGCTGCCCTTTAACACTCCAATCGTGAGGGACATCAATATCTTGCCAACCTTTGTCATCAAAAGATGATTGTTGAGCATCTTTTATATCATTCAACGTAAATTTCCAATGATCGTTAATCTTTTCAGGTTGACCAAAAGATACCTGTCCCAATAATGGAATCGTTAGAATATTCAATAACGCAAATAGTACTATTTTAATTCTTTTCATATAATTATTGTTTCATGTTTTTACCAGAATAGAAGTTACCAGAATAATCATACTCCTGTGTAAGAAAATTTTGCTCATGAATCATTTTTTCTGATATACTCTTACATAGTCGACTTCATACTGTAAGGGAAACGCGAAATCGTCCGGAGTACCACCATTCCCTCCAATTGCCAGATTCAGCAGAATATAGTGAGGCTGTTTGAATGGATTTTTATATTCACCCAACAATCCGTTATTTGTATCCGATAAAAAAGTTTCATTTAGTAATTCGTTATCCAAGTACAGACGAACCGCTTTTTCGTCCCAATCCATACGCCAAATGTGAAATTTATTTATCCACAGCGAATCTTTCTCTAAAAACTCAGAAAAAGGAATTTTTGATGAATTCCATTTTGCATCAGATCTTTTGTCACTTCCCCATGCTGCATTTGCCAAAATGTGAGGAATACCGTCTATTTGATAATATTCCATTAAATCGATTTCACCGCATGAAGGCCATTCCATCGAACTTCCCAATGTCCATATAGCAGGCCATGCACCACTAGCAACAGGTATTCTGGCTCTTATTTCGAATCTCCCGTATTGGAATTCCTTTTTGTCTTCCGTTTTTATTGATGAAGCAGTATAACGGGCGTATTCTCTGTTCTTTTTCCAATCATTACTACCTACGATATAATCAGGATTCTTTACCATTTCTTTTTTTCCGTATATCGTAAGAGTTCCATTCTTGCACAAGGTGTTATTGGCCTGATACCATTGTAATTCTTCATTTCGCACAAAACCTTTTTCATGACTCCATGCCTCAGAGTCAGCTTGTCCTGTATAATTAAATTCGTCGTTCCATACAAGATCGTATCCGGCAATCTCTTTCGGCTTGCCTTGATCCGAAAGAGTCTGGTCGAATATATCCAATGTCCATTCGTCCATCCATTTTAATACGGGCAATCCGTTTTCGAACAATATTGGCAGCCACACATAACGGCCATCAATAGGGTTTCGGGGTGTCCACCTGTCGGCCATAAATATGAATGCATCCTTTTTTCCGTTTACCGGAAGTATGTATGTACTCTGTGAATAAAATGTTAGCTCTGCATCCTTGCCTTTACAGAGATTAGGATATAATTTCCATTCACCCATAATATCATCGGCAACCAATAAGCGGGCGGCGTTAGGAGCCCATCCGGTACAGCCTGATGTAATCATAAAGTAACGGCCTTCTTTTTTTAAGATTGCCGGAGCTTCATTATGTCCTCCCGGTTCTACACGTGAGTACTTCCCGGTATATGAAAGGTAATCATCTGATAATTCTGCAATTTGGATTGTCAAATTATCTTCTGATGAATAGATATGGTATGCTTTATTATCATCATCAACAAACAAGGTCATGTCTCTGGACATTTGTCCTCCTTTGAAATCACGACGAACAAAAAGGCCGTCACTTATAGCCTCCCGCCATTCGGGTGTCCACCATTCGTCGTAATCCGAAGCTTTTAGTTTTGAATTTCGTTGCTCTTTGGTCATATTCGCAGGCCAATAACCTGCATTCACACGTGAAGATTTCAGAAATGTATATGGTCCTGTGATATTATCGCTTACAGCTATTCCTACTTGTGCTGCTTCGTATCCCCGGTCTTTAAGCTCAAGATGAAAATACATAACAAACTGTTTGGTTTGTTTATTGTAAATCACCTTAGGGCGCTCTATGGCGCAGCCTTTGGTAATAGGGCTTGTTTTATTGTCGGACACAGCCAACACAACCCCTTCATTTTTCCAATTGTATAAATCGGCTGACGAATAACACCTTACACCAACCAATGCCTGGCTCGTAGTTGAACTTTTATGTTCGCCAAACCAATAATAGGTATTGTTGTAAAATAAGATTCCCCCACCGTGGGAATTAATATGTACACTATCTGAATCGGCCCAAATTTCTCCGGGTTTAAAGTTGCGGTGATGGTTGGCAAGCTGTTCTTTAGGCTGGCAACTGATAAAATTAAAAATTGATAAAAATACAAGTAAAACAAAAAAGGTTAATTTTCTAAAGGTTTTCATTTTAATAAGGTGTTAATCTGTATCTGATTTTTTTTCATTTGAAATTAAATGAAAACACCTGTTCGGAAAGTTGCTGAAGTATAATACCTTACTAATTATTAAGCTGTAAATAGCCCGGTTTTTTTAATAAATCGTATAACAAGCCGAATGTGCAATTCATTTTACACAAACATAATTGAACGCTATTTTTTCTGCTTGCATAAAATTGACAGATGCTTGTACAAATTCGATTATTATTGAAAATAGTCATTAGATTCAGTAAAAACGAGCCATTTTCACAGATTCAAATAAATTTATCGGGTATTTTGAATGAGCGAAGATTAGTTTCTATTCATTTTGCTCGATGTATTCTTTTGGACTGCAGCCGTAAAATTCTTTAAAACAACGACTAAAATACGATGGACTTGTAAAGCCAACCATGTAAATAATTTCAGAGATGTATCGTTTACGTTGTAATAACAAATCGGCAGCAATTTTAAGCCTTTGATTTCGTATAAATTCTTTAGCTGTTTGACCAGTTAAAGCCTTTATTTTTCGATAAACCTGATTTGGACTTACTCCTAAATCAGAACTGAATGCTTCTACATCAAAATTAGAATCATCGAGATTTTTATTTACCGATTCAATAGCGTCTTGCAGAAAAACTTCATCCAATGAAGACAATTCGATACTTTCGGGCCGAAGTATTTGTTCGGTTCGGATTCGCTCCTGAATTTGTTTCTGACTTAAAAGAATGTTATGAATTTTTAACTTTAATGAAACCAGGTTAAAAGGTTTGTATATATAGTCAACAGCTCCCAGTTTTAGTCCTCTGATTTCATCTTCCTGCATTGTTTTGGCTGTCAAAAACACAAACGGAATATGCGATATATTAATGTCTTTCCTGGTAATCTTGCAAAATTCAAATCCATCCATTTCAGGCATCATTATATCGGTTAAAATGATATCTGGATTCTGATTTTTTGTTTTTTTCAATCCTTCTTTTCCATTAAAAGCATTAATAACTTTAAACTCATCTGATAAGCCCGAAACTAAAAAGTCATTCAGATCGGCATCATCTTCTACTACTAAAATACATGGTTTATAATCTGACACAGGCAAATTATCGATACCTTTTGATTCGCTTTCATGCTCAAAAAGACTTTCGCCACTAAGTATATCACTTGCTTGCGTGCTATTTATTTCTGCTAAACTATTAACTTGCATTAATGAAGAATCAACAGGTAAATGAATTGTAAAGCAACTTCCTTTGCCAACTTCACTATCCAGTTTTATGATTCCTCCATGCTGTTCAACCAGTACTTTGGCCATAAACAAGCCAATACCTCCAGTACTTTGTGTTCTAATTTGGTTGATTTGAAAAAAACGTTCAAATACTTTTTCTTTATATTCGTCAGCAATACCTAATCCACTATCTTCTACCTCAATAGTGACTGTTTGTTTTCCTGATTTGTCAGTTTTAATTGCAGAATAAACAGAAATCATCCCTTGGTCTGGTGAATACTTGAACGCATTGGAAATTAAATTGAAAATTACTTTTTCGAGTTTCTCAGTATCAACAAATGCAATAACCGGCTCTTGATCAAAGCTTATCGAGAAATTAATATTTCGTGAATCAGCCATTGTTTTGAAAAATCCATAAACTTCCCGAAGTAATTTACTCAGGTCGCATCGCTGCACATAAAGTTCATCTAAAATACCCTTTTCAATTTTACGAAATTCCATTAACTGATTAACTAGTCGCAGCAGCTTGTATGCACTATTCTTAATCAATCCGGCTTGTTTTTTTGCGTAAAGTCCCAGAGTCTTATCGTCCAATAATTCTCTTGCAGGTCCAAGTATGAGAGTCAACGGAGTTTTAAGTTCGTGTGTAATATCTGTAAAAAAGAAAGATTTGAGTTCATTTAAACGTCTCATTTCCTCTGTTTTCATTTTCTCGAATTGCAAATTACTTTTCACCTGCGCTTTAATGAAAGAGTACTTTCTGAAAAAATATAAAATTCCAACAACAATTAGGCAATAAAACAGGTAAGCCCAAATGGTTTTCCAC
The DNA here is from genome assembly GCA_016760525.1 of Labilibaculum sp. Taxonomy (GTDB): domain Bacteria; phylum Bacteroidota; class Bacteroidia; order Bacteroidales; family Marinifilaceae; genus Labilibaculum. The sequence goes on along the minus strand of JAESUW010000048.1, from coordinate 26,433 downwards.
CAGGGGGGAGAAATGGATACACCCAATGTGGTTATTGATTCACTCCAGTCTCCATCACTGTTTGTCGCTTTAACTTTAAAAATATATTTCCCTTGCGGGATATTGGTATAAGTTGCTGAATTACGGGAACCAATTACATTCCACTGGTCATCAAAACCTTCAAGCTGGTAGTAATAGATGTTTTTGTCGGGGTTCTTATAATCCATTGCTGAAAAAACAAATGTGAGCATTTTGTCTTTATAAGATAGTTTCACATGATCTGCAAAAGGGATTGTGCTTGTCAATTCATACTTTTCTTCCGTTTCCTCCTGTTTTTCAATGCTTTTATTGAAGATTAGTAAATCAGTAATAACAACTTTAGGAGGCTGAGACTTTTTAAGCATACTGTCGGGGTAAAATGTAACAAATCCAGACTGATCACCTAAAATAAACTCACTATCATCAAACTTCAATGCAGTATTTCTTTCAAGACGAAGATTTTCATAGTCTTTCGAAAAGTATTCGCCAACAACCTTTTCTATTTCAATATTAAGTTTGATGAAACCTCGATATAATCGAACCCATAAATTTCCAGATTCATCTTCTAATAAATTTAGAATATACTCATTACTAAGATAGTTCGTTGTAGGGTAACCTTTAAATTTCACCTCCGTTTTGCCTTCGTCATTAATTACTTTTATTTTTTTATTTAGTCCGGAATTGGTGCCAACCCATAAATTTCCATAAGCATCCTCTATTATTGAGTTAATTACATTATCATTAATAGAATTTGTATTGGAAGACGAATAAAAATACGTTTTAAAACGTTCTTCTTCCGGATCAAAACAATTTAATCCATTTTGAGTTCCGATCCAGACTTTGCCTTCACTGTCTTCGTATATCGACCGAATATTATTATCACTGTTTCCAACACTAAACTTTTCAATTGTAATTTTACCGGCTTTTTTCTCCAGTTTTGCAAATCCGTTCTGCATGGTTCCAACCCATATTACTCCAGGATATTTTTTAGAATATACAAGTTCCACCACTTTATTTCCCGGAAGCGAAGGTTCGGTTTGCTGATTAAAAAATTGTTGTGTTTTTAAATCTAATTGTAAATCAGAAGTAAAGTTGTAGTAAATTAATCCGGCATCTTCAGTTCCAATCCAAAGCCCCAAACTATCAGCAATCATATCAATAATAGAATATGCTGTATATTGTGTCGAATCATATTTGTAGCTCTGCTTTTCGTATTGTCTTTGCAAAATGTAATCATCATTTTTTTCCTCGTATTGAATCAGGTTATGATCGGTACCAACCCAAAGCTGATGATTATATTCTGCAAATGCCCTGATATTAACTTTAGTAAAAGGATTATCTTCATTTTTGGGTAAAGCGTAACGTTTTATACCATTTTCAACAATAGAGGTGCGATCAATTTTACTGGCACCGACCCATAGTATCCCGCTTCGGTCAACATAAACCGATGAAATACCATTTCCCGATAAGCTGGTTGGCTTAGCCACATCTTCCTTATAGGACAGAAACCGGGCTTTCTCAGGTGATAATTGTTGTTGTTCGTATTTCAGCAGGTTAAGGCCTTCATTCCATGTACCAATCCAAAGATTGTCATACTGATCGTAACAAAGCCTGTAGATTACATTTGAACTCAAGCTATTCTCATTATTATCGAATTTGTAGTGAGTGAAATGCAATTTGTCTCCATTACCAGCAACATCAACTTTATTTAGTCCTCCGCCCCAGGTTCCTATCCATAATTTTCCATCTTTAGATTCAGTTATTTGAGTTACAACCGAATGGCTGATTGAATTTTGACTATTTTTAGGTAAATGGCGATCATAACTTCCATTTTCAGTATCAAATTTTACCAAGCCATAATATGTCGCGACCCATAAAATATTTCTTGAGTCCTCATAAATATCACTGACAACTTCATTGGCAAGATAATGCGAAATTTCTCCGGTAGAAGGAACCAGTCTAAAAAGCCCTCCATTCCATGTACCAATCCAAATAATGCCATCATTATCTTCACACAAGGATAATATACGGTTATTAAATCCATAGCTTTTCAATTCTCCGGTTTCTAAATTCATGCAATCGAGCCCATTGGAGGTGCCAATCCATAAATTACCTTTTTTGTCTTCCATCAATTCAATAATCTCTCTACTCGAAATTGATGTAGAGTCATGAAAATTTGGTTGATAAGTAATGCAATCATATCCATCGAAACGATTCAGTCCATTCCAGGTTCCAACCCAAACAAAGCCTTTTCTATCCTGAATTATTGTATTGGCTTTGTCAATAGTAAAGCCGTCCTCCACTCCCAAATGAGAGAAAAGAAGTTCGTTTTGTGCAAATAATCCAAGAGGAACAAAATTAAAGAAGAAAATTAGCAAGAGAATCCAACGCATACATTTAGAGTTTTTAAATAGTTCAATAATATTCAAATTAACTAATCATTAAACAAAAATTAAAGTTTTTACATTTTCTTAATATAAGCTTTGCCTGAAATTTCCTGATAGAGATAATCAAACTATTGATCTGAATTTTAGACGGTTAAAACTAGCTTTTATTCTGTATAATTGACCTCGTTCTCTTCCGAATGTAGAATTTCTGTTATTAAATTTCGAAAAAATACAAGCTATTTCTATTTCCTATCAGCATAAATCGAATTTGTTCAACTTGAATTTTCAGGATATCGTTAACATTGTTTCGTTCCTTATTTCGTAATAAATGAAGTCCCTAACCTTAACGATAAAACCAATGAGATTATCAAATAAGAACCCTTGCTCGCAAACGTTACAATGTACGAGATTCTATAGTATCAATAACCTGCATGTTTCTTTTTTGCAGAAATTCTTGAAATGCAAAGAGTAAATTACTGGATAAGAAAGCACAAACATGAATTAAAAAAGAGAGAGGCTTTTTTTAATAATTGAAAATACCGATTACTAATTAGCGCACTTCGCTTCGAATGGCTAACAAATTATATATCGGCATTATACCTCAAATAGTTTAGGCTATAAATAGCCTAAACTGTTTTATAAATGATATAACAGAAGACTCAAAGCCAATAAATACAACTCTTTTATTTTCAATCAAAACATTTAGGACATTACTGATGACAGAATTAAATATCAAAGTAAACTTTTAAAATCTATGAAAAAAATGTTCAAAAGGGAATGTTTCCCCATAGGAAACTTTGTCGAAACCTTGTTGCGAAAAACCTTAGTTGTGTTCTTCGTTTTAGCAACAATGGTTACGGCCAGAGCGAATGATGATTTCCCTAAAAGTACAGTCAATCATTCCTCACCAGAAGTAAAGGAGTTTCATTACAGTAGTAATGAAACACAACAAAGAAAAAAAATAACAGGTAAGACAACCGACAAAAGTGGAAAAGGTATTCCTGGAGTCACAATCGTTGTAAAAGGCACTACGGTCGGTACCAGTGCAGACAATGCAGGTAATTACAGTTTGTTCGTTCCTTCTGATGCAAAGGTTTTAATTTTCTCGTTTGTAGGTATGCTTGAAAAAGAAGTTTCGATCGAGAACCAAAGCACAATTAATGTTGTAATGGAGGAAGCAACTATAGGTATCGAAGAAGTTGTTGCAATTGCTTATGGTACACAAAAGAAGATGACCATTACCGGGGCAATTTCTACTGTTAGTGGCGATGATTTGTTGAAAACACCTACCGGTTCGCTGTCAAATGCTCTATCCGGCGTAGTAACAGGTTTGTCTTCGGTACAATATTCCGGCGAACCCGGAGCCGATGATGCAGATATATTTATTCGCGGTATAACGACCTTAAACAGCTCATCTCCTTTGATTCAGGTGGATGGTGTAGAACGTGAATTTTCACAACTCGACCCCAATGAAATAGAGAGTATCACAATACTAAAAGACGCTTCTGCTACGGCCATATTTGGTGTACGGGGTGCTAATGGCGTTATTTTGATAACCACTAAGCGTGGTGTAGAAGGCGATGCCAAAATTTCTTTTTCATCATCGGTAGGTTATCAAATGCCTACAAAACTTCTTGAATTTGCAAACAGCTATCAGTATGCTAGTTTCTATAACGAAGCACAAGCAAATGATGGTGTTGAAGCTGAAAAATTTAAATTTCAACCTGATGCACTGGAAGCCTTCCGGACCCATTCAGACCCAATACTCTACCCTGATACCGATTGGCTTGACCTATTGTTACAAAACGGAGCTGTCCAATCTCAGCACAATGTTAATATATCAGGAGGTGCAGAAAAAATCCGTTATTTCGTTTCATTAGGTGCATACACGCAGGAAGGGCTATTTAAAACATTTGATGCAGGTTATGATTTCAATTTTGACTTTGAACGTTATAACTATCGTGCGAACCTTGATTTTGATGTTTCGGAAACAACCTTGCTTTCTGTTAATTTGGGAGGTCGCATCGAAGATAAAAACACCCCAATATCAAACGAAGACCAAAATCAACTGTTCCGTCAACTCTATTGGGCTACCCCGTTCTCGGGGTCAGGAATAGTAGATGGAAAGTGGATACAAACAAATTCTGACTATCTATCTGATCCCGGCAGTGATGGACTTTCTCCCTATTACGGAAAAGGATACAATTCAAAATCAACAAATGTGCTTAATCTGGATTTGGTATTAAATCAAAAGTTGGATTTTATAACTACAGGCCTATCTTTTAAGGTTAAAGGATCTTACAATAGTAGTTTTAGCCATACGAAAAGGAGGAGTTCATCAACCCCCTTTTATACTCCTATAAAAACAGATGGTGGAGCTATTGAGTATATGAAAAGCGGTGATGATGCAGAACTTGATTATGGTGAAAGCTTTGATAAAGGAAGAAATTGGTATGCCGAGGCTAGTTTTAATTACAACCGTAAGTTTGGCAATCATAATTTTGGAGCCTTAGCTCTTTACAATCAATCGAAAACTTATTATCCGAGAAATTATACAGATATTCCTTCGGGATATGTAGGTATGGTAGGGCGTGTAACTTACGATTACAACACCCGCTATATGGTAGAATTCAATGCTGGATACAATGGTTCAGAAAATTTTGCTTCTAGTAAACGCTATGGCTTTTTTCCGGCAGGTTCCGTAGGTTGGATTGTTTCCGAAGAAAAATTTATGAGTGGTTTAAAAAAAACCATTAACTATTTAAAATTACGTGCATCCTACGGGGTTGTGGGTAACGATAAATACTATGTGGGTGGTGTACAGCAACGATTCATGTACATTCCTGACTCTTATGTGCTTGGCGGAAGCGGCTATAATTTTGGAACGAATGTAGGTTCCGATCAGTCGGGAGCTTATGAAAGCACCAAATCAAACCAGAATGTAACCTGGGAAAAAGCTTACAAGCAAAACTATGGTATTGATATCGTTTTTTTAAACGAACATTTAAAAATTACAACCGATATTTTTAAAGAACACCGTGAGGATATTCTTGTTCAATCGGAAATCATCCCTGATATTCTGGGTGCAAGTTTACCTGTTATCAACATGGGAGTTGTTGACAGTCATGGTTACGAAATTTCTGTAAAATGGAATGATAAGATAGGTGAATATTTTAAATATTGGGTAACCGGTAATCTTTCTTTTGCACGAAATAAGGTTATAGAAAAAGGAGAAGTGACTCCTAATGAGGACTATATGTGGGAAACAGGACAACCTGTAGGCTCTAATATTATTCGGAAATTCTGGGGATTCTATGACGATATGGCAAATGAGCGATATAAAGCCCAATATGGACAAGATATCGCAGAACATGCAGGAGGTTTAGAACCCGGAGATTGTGTGTATGTTGACCTGAACAACGACGGAATTATTGATTCGGATGACATTACCAAAGCTGGATATACCAATACGCCTGAATATGTTGCAGGTTTAAATTTGGGTTTTTCATGGAAAAACTTCGATTTCAGCATGCAGTGGACCGGAGCTTGGAATACTTCCCGGCTTTTACAGGAAACTTTTCGTGAACCAATGGGAGACACCAATACCAAAGGCCTTTTATTGTATCAATACGAACAGCGTTGGACACCCGAAACAGCCTCTACGGCCAAATTACCCCGTGCTACTCTGGCACATAAAACAAATAACTACAAAAGTTCAGATTTATTCTTAGTTGATGCCAGCTATCTGCGTTTGAAAAATATAGAAATAGGATATAATTTAAGTTTGCCTTTTTTAACAAGAGCAGGATTAGAGAAATGCCGTTTATACATCAATGGATATAATTTGTTGACTTTCTCGGATTTTGATTTGGGCGATCCTGAATCAAGAACAAGTTCACGTCCATCTTATCCTCTTACCCGTGTATTTAATGTTGGACTGAAACTCGGTTTTTAATTTAAAACCATTAAGTAAAGTATTATGAAAAAAATAAAAATAGTAATTATATCATTTATACTGATGGCGGTTGCAATTAGTTCTTGTGTAGATGAAATTGAGGTGGGAGATAGCTTTTTGGAAAAAGAACCGGGAGTAGATGTAACTCAGGATACCATCTTTAATAGTGCAAAATATACACGTCGTTTTCTTTGGAACACATATAGTAAATTATACTACGGCTTACCTAGTTACTGGAACTCGGTTGATGGAAAAATGAATATGGGAATGTTCGAAACATTATCCGATTGCTGGCATAGCCATCTTAGTTGGGATGGAGTGAATAGGAATTACTATTCAGGAAGTTACAGTGCCGGACAGGAAGACGGTGGTAACGATACCCGATTTGGTTTTACAAAAGAAGAATGTTGGGAAGCTATTCGGCAAGCATGGCTTTTTATTGAAAATGTCGATCGGGTACCCGATATGGAAACCAGTGAAAAAGAACGTTTAAAAGCCGAAGCTAAAGTAATTATTGCATCGCGAAATTTCGACCTGTTTCGTCATTTTGGCGGATTGCCAATTGTTGACCACTCTTTTGAAGTAAGCGATGATCAATCTACCTATTACACAAAACGAGCAACAGTTGATACAACAGTAATGTTTATGACCAAACTACTGGATGAAGCTGCCGCTGTATTGCCATGGTCGCTTGACGCCACTGATATTTCGAACTGGGACGGACGTTTCACATCAGCTTCAGCAATGGGACTGAAATGTAAAATATTACTTTTTGCAGCAAGTCCTTTATTCAACGACAGTGAACCATATTGCTCAAATGAACCACAAGATGCTGTTGCAAACTTGCAGGTATGGTATGGCGCATATAAACCGGAACTCTGGGAAGAATGCGTGGCAGCTTGCCGCGATTTCTTTCAAGCACTCAATAACAATGGAGTTTATAGTTTAATTCAACCAGTAGGAGAAACAACAAGTGATTATCGTACGGCATTTCGTAACGCCTATTTTACCCGTGGTAGTGGTAGCGATAATCCTGAAATGTTGATTTCAACCCGCATACGTTATACCTATGGTGATAATTGGCAATGGAACTATTATTTCCCGCAATCGTGTATGAACGGTGCTTTTACCCCAACGCAAGAATATGTAGAAATGTTTCCTATGGCAGACGGAACCCCTTTCGATTGGTCCGATCCCGATGATGTCGCAAAAATGTTCACAGACCGTGATCCACGTTTATTCGAAACCATTTTGGTTGAAGGTGCCAAATATCAAGGCAGACAAGCCGAACTTTGGATAGGAGGCCGTGAAGCACAGCAAGGTCCATCTAAAGAAACAGGACAATATGCAACAGGCTATGCAAATTATAAATTCATTCTCGATTTATCAGAACAAAAGAACCAGCCAACACTTTGGCCATATCTCCGGCTTTCCGAAATCTACCTGATTTATGCAGAAGCATTAATGAAGACAGGACAATATGCAGAAGCCGTTGCTAAAGTGGATGAAGTTCGTGCCCGTGTAGGAATGAAAGGGCTTGTTGAATCAAATCCTGGTAAAGACATGTACAATGCAGATATTTTAATGGAAGAAATATTACGCGAACGTGCATGTGAATTAGGATTAGAAGATGTTCGTTTGTTTGATATGACCCGTAATAAACGTTCAGATCTTTTCTCAAAACAACTTCATGGATTAAGAATCTATCGCGCCGACGGGAAAGAGGGATCATGGTCCGATCAGGACTCTGGTATCAGGGGAGACCGGCCAACAGAGTTTACCTATGAAATATTTGAATTGACTAATTCGAAACGAACTTGGTGGACAAGTTTTGATCCTAAATGGTATTTATCAGCTTTTCCTCCGGATGAAATTAATAAAGATTATGGCTTGACCCAAAATCCGGGATGGTGATAAACCTAAAAATTATATTTAAAACGATTATTATGTGTATCAAAAATAAAATAATAGTTTTGGCTGTACTTATGCTCTTATGCATAAGTGGGTGGTCACAAAACACTGATATAACGGGTCAGGTGATTGACAGAAACGGGAATCCTGTAACTGGCGCATTGGTATCTGTGGTGAATAATCCTCTTATTAAAGCAGCAACAGATAAAGAAGGGATGTTCGAAATTTCTGCATCAGCAAATGATGAATTGCAAATACAAACTTCTGATAATGGAGCAAAAATCATTTCGCTTACAACGAACGAACCAATAACAATAAGGATGGATTTTGCATCTGAAGCAGTTGATTTGGGATTTGGAATCCAACAAACAGTAGCCGAATCGACCTCTGCTATTTCCCGTTCAACCAAAGAACAAGTAAACAAACGATCTTCATTCAGCATATCAAATTCCTTGTTCGGAAATGCTCTTGGATTAACTTCTCTTCAAAATAGTGGCTCTGTATGGGACAACGATCCTTCATTCTATATTCGTGGATTGCAAACCCTTTCCAATAATGGAATTTTAGTTCTGGTTGATGGTTTGGAACGTGACATTAAATACATTGTTCCCGAAGAAGTAGAATCCGTATCTGTATTACGCGATGCTGCTGCTGTGGCACTTTACGGATACAAAGGAGTAAATGGAGTATTGTCGATTACCACAACCCGAGGCAAATACATGTCAAAGGAAATTAATGTTAGTTACGACCATGCTTTTAACTGGCAGGCACGTTTACCCAAATTTGCAGATTCTTATACCTATGCAAATGCCCTTAATGAAGCATTAAGTAACGATGGAAAATCTGCAAGATATTCTCAAAATGAGTTGAATGCATTTAAAAGTGGCCAATACCCCGATCTTTACCCTAATGTAGATTGGGTAGATGAAGTTTTTCGTGAAAACGGATCTTCCAATACTTATAATGTAAATTTTCGTGGAGGAGGTATGAAAGTGCGTTACTACACGATGTTTAATTTGCAGGGCAATAAAGGATTTATTAAAGATTCAGAAGTTAATAGTGGATATTCGACCCAAATGAAATTTTCGAAAGCCAATATTCGTACAAATCTGGATATTGATTTAACCTCTACAACAGTTGCTCAGGTGAATTTAATGGGAGTACTAAATGAATACAAGCGTCCGGGATTAGGTTCTGATAACCTGATGGATAAACTTTATACAACGCCGGCAGCTGCATTTCCTATTAAAACCAGTGATGGTATTTGGGGAGGAAACGAAACCTGGGGAGAAAATATGAATCCGGTTGCTTTAACTCAGGCCCGCGGTTACTCCAAAGGCCATACACGTTCGTTATATGCCGATATGAAATTAACACAAAAGCTTGATTTTATTACAGAAGGATTAAGCTCTTCTGTTCGCCTGGGCTACGATAATATTGCAGCCTATTGGGAAGGACACACCAAAACCTATGCCTATGCCAGCGATGCAGTTTCTTTATGGAATGACAATGGCGAACCGGTAGAAACAACCCGATACAGTGCAGGTACCGAAAGCGGGCTGGAGTTTGAAGACAAATTGGATTGGCAGGACCGCCACACTAATTTCATTGCTACTATTGATTATCAAACAGAACTTGGGCAGAATAAACTGCATTCTTCGCTGATTTATTCTTATGACCACCGCGTGAGGAATAGCCAGAACAATACTTTTTACCGCCAAAATATTGCTGCTTACACACATTACGTTCACAATAACCGATACGTAGCTGACCTTACATTAATGGCTTCAGGATCGAACAAACTGGCACCTGGCAGTAAATGGGCATTTTCTCCAACAGTTTCGGCAGCCTGGATTTTATCCAACGAAGATTTTATGAAGAACGTTGCTTTTATCGATTTTCTGAAACTAAGAGCATCATGGGGTATTATCAATACAGATAACATTCCCTCAGAAAATTATTGGGCACAAAGTTTTGACGGTGGTGGCGGCTACTCACTTGGAGGAAACTATGACTGGTATGATGGAACAATGGAAGGCCGTTTAGCCAGCACCAATTCAACTTCCGAAAAAGCAATTAAATACAACCTTGGTTTAGATGCCGCATTTCTGAAAGGTTTTGTTTTTACGGCCGATGTTTATTACGAAAGGCGAAAAGATATCTGGGTATCTGCCGGAGGTGCAAACTCAGCGGTACTGGGGATTTCTTCACCATATACAAATGCAGGTATTGTAGATAGCCGGGGTATTGAAACCGGTTTGAACTACAATAAACAGTGGGACGATTTCAAATTAGCATTGGGAGGAAAATTCACTTTAGCTAAAAATGAGATTAAAGAAATGCTGGAACAACCTCTCCCACACGACTATTTGCGTAGAACCGGCAATTCAGTTAGTCAAGTATTCGGTCTTCAGGCTACCGGATTCTTTATCGACCAAGCCGATATCAATAACAGTCCGGCCCAACAATTCAGCGAAGTTAAACCAGGCGATATCAAGTACAAAGATCAAAACGATGATGGAATAATTAATGAATATGATTTTGTTACAATGGGGCATAACACCTATGTACCTGAAGTATATTATTCGTTTGATATTGCTGCGGAATGGAAAGGTTGGGGTATCAGCGCAAGCTTTCAGGGAGTAGAAAATTATAATGTGATTTTGGGAACAACAAGTGTTAACATTCCATTAATTAACAACTCGAACATTTCTAATGAATATTATAATAATCGTTGGACACCCGAAACAGCCTCTACTGCCAAATATCCGCGCTTAACAACAGAAAGCAACGATAATAATTTTGAAATGAATTCTGTTTGGCTCGCCGATGCCTCGTTTCTGAAATTGAGAAACTGTGAGTTTTACTACAATCTATCGGCTTCAATGCTTTCAAAATTAAAAATGAAATCAGCCAAAATATATGTAAGAGGAGTTGACCTGTTTAGTCTTGATAAAATTGATTTATCCGACCCCGAATCAGTAGGTGCAGCATATCCAATGACACGCTCTGTAAATATTGGTTTTGCCATTGGATTTTGATTAGTTCTTTACTTAAATTATCATCGAATTATGAAATTAAAAAATATTATACTAACACTTATTTGTCTCACGGCATTTTTTGCCTGTGAAGACGAAATGGATTACAACGAATTCGTTAATTACAGCGAAGAACAAGTGTTTACGAGTTTTGACCGTACAAGGGGATTTGTAACAAATATTTACAGTTACCTCGATTATGACTTTGGAAATTATGGTGGAGCTATGCTCGCATCTGCATCTGATGAATCGGAATATGCATGGACTTCGTCGAGCATTCACGATTTCTATAACGGAGCATGGAGTGCCAGTAACCCGAAAGCTGATGTTTGGTCAAGCAGTTATACTGCAATACGTTCTGCTAATTTCTTTTTGGAAACTTCACAAGGACAAACATTCTCTGACTTTAAATACAACAAAGATTACAACGAGGAAATGGAACGTTTTGAACGTTATCAGTACGAAGTCCGTTTTTTAAGAGCCTACTTTTACTTTAATCTGGTAAGACAATATGGAGATATACCTTTAACTACAAGTGTATTAACCGAAGATGAAGCTAATTCTTTATCCCGAACCTCTGCTGAAGATATATTCGATTTTATTGTTTCCGAGTGCGATGATATTGTAAACATGCTGCCATCATCCTATGACGGCTTAACTTACAAAGAAACCGGACGTGTAACACGTACCGCCATATTGGCACTTAAAGCCAGAACCTTGTTATATCAGGCCAGCCCGCTTTTTAACCCAAATAACGATGAATCATTGTGGAAAGAAGCTGCATTGGCAAATAAGGCAGTAATAGATTCCTGTGCAACTTATGGAATAAAGCTTGATACCTATTCCGCATTATGGGGAACCGATAATTACGATGCTTCGGAAATGATTCTTGTTCGCAGGATTGGGGACTCGGACAATCTGGAATACAGTAACTTCCCCATTGGAGTTGAAGGAGGAAATTCGGGTAATTGCCCCACACAAACACTGGTAGATGCTTATGAAATGCAAGCTACCGGGCTTTTGTGGAACGAAGCAGGCAGTGGATATAATCCAGATAAGCCCTACGAAGGAAAAGATCCTCGTTTTGCTTTAACAATTGCAAAGAATGAAGACATAGGATGGCCTAATTATAATGCACAGGCTTTACAAATTTATGAAGGCGGAGCAAATGGTTCACCCATTTCCGGTGCTACACCAACAGGCTATTACCTGAAAAAATATCTCGATGCTTCTGTTGATTTACGCCCCGATTACAGCACCAGCAAACGGCACTCGTGGATTACCTACCGCTTAGGAGAATTCTATTTAAATTATGCCGAAGCAGTATTCAATTATTTAGAATCAGCCGATGCTACCAGTGCTGAGTTTACACTATCAGCAAGAGATGCTGTTAATGTAATCCGGCAACGCTCAGGAGTTGGCATGCCTGATTTTCCTCTGGCCTTAACGAACCAGGAATTTGAGAAGAAATACAAAAATGAACGTATGGTAGAACTGGCATTCGAAGGCCATCGCTTTTGGGATATTCGCAGGTGGAAAGACGGCGATGTACTCAAGACGATCACAAACATGAAAATCAGCAAAGTTTCCGATGAAGAATATACCTACACCCGTGTGGTGAAAGAAAGATCGTGGAACGATAAAATGTACCTTTTCCCCATTCCCGATTCGGAAAGAAGAAAGAATACTAATCTGACACAAAATTCGGGATGGTAATACGTAAATCTTTAAAAAATTGAATTTATGAAACAATTATTCAACTATACAGCTCTGGTATTGGCAATTATTCTTTTCAGTAGCTGCGATAAAAATTTTGAATCCTTCGAGGAATCAGATGCCTATCAGGACATTCCATCAGATATTGCAACAATTACCTCTGAATCTTTACCCGGGCAAATTCTCCTGAAGTGGGTAGTTCCTGCCGATTCCAATTACTATTTTGTCCGTGTAAATTATTACGACCATCTTACAGAAAAAGATGTTTATAAAGTAGCATCTGTTCATGCCGATTCTTTGCTAATTGATAACACCCGTGCGAAATACGGTGATTACGACTTTACCTTCCAAACATATAACCGGAATAACCAGGGAGGAGAGCCCACATCAATAAAAGCTAAATCGGGTAAAGCAATTGCTACCCAAACAATAACAACATTTAAAATTGAGCTTACGGCCGATCAGCTAAGTACAAACAACCAGGAACCATCGGAAGGCCCTATTGCAAACCTCGTAGACGGAGATGTCAACAGCTTCTTCCATACCAGATGGAGTTCACCTCAAATTCCTATGCCACAATACATTGAAGTAAAATTGAATGAACCTCATCAGGTTTTTCAATTCTACTATCAAAACAGGAATGGTTCACAAGTTGGAGCCGAAATTCTTGAAGTGCAGATTAGCAACGATGGCCAAACATGGGAAAGCTTAACTACAATAGATGCTGGTTTACCATCCGGCTCTAAAGCTGAATATACTTCTGAAATATTCCAGCCAGCCAATTCATTTACCTATTTTCGGTATATCGTTCTCCAAACATACGGAAGTCGGAATTATTTCAATATGGCTGAATTTGCCCTCTACGATGTAGTTATTGACATCTACGATCCCGAATTATAACCGAATATAAATACAATTTAACCTGTTGCGATAAACAAATTTATCGTAGCAGGTTATTTTTATATCACTATAATTTAACATGAGTTCATCCCGGGAAATACAAACCAACATATTGATAATCAGGCCCTTTCTCGAACAAGCTGTTAACCTGAGTTTGACTGTTAACTCACTGATTAATAGAGGTTCTTGAAAATTGATCTGATTCTTCAATTAAAAAAATCATTGGTAACCTGTTGCTAATTACTGTGTACTTTACTTACAGATCCGTAGCTTATAATAAACCAGATACTTATTTTATATTTTAAAATAGAACTAAGATTGTTAGTATTTCCCGGGACTTCAGAATTTTCTTCCCAAAAAATACCCCGAGGCTAAGTATCAGTAGTTTAGGTGCTTGTGTGATGCGAAATTCATGAGATATAAATAACTCAAACTGTTTTGTAAATGGTATTACATTTCGCTTACAAGTTCTTTTTCCACCAAATAATAAAACCTGTAACAGGTAACAACCACCCAATAATTGTAGCAATAAAATAGAAAATCAAACTTGGCCAGCCCATAATTTCACCTGTATGTAAGGGTAATGATATTTCTACAAACTGCTTGTGCAGAGGTTTATTTTTAAATAAATCTACTGACTTTAAATTTCCTTTTTTATCGAAGCTAATAACATCCGGCAGCAATGCTCTTAACCAGTTTTCCCTGTTTATTTTTTTAACAACATATCTGGGTTCTTCACTGTTTGGTAATGAAATTGAGGTAATCGCTTTGTAGTTTAGTTCTTTGTTTGCTAAATTTAAAATACTATCTAATGAGATTTCCGGTTCTCCTTTCATGCTTTCTTTTTCATTTTCTTTTTCAAGCATTTCGGCCAATAGTCGTGCAAAATTATCGGATAATTCTTTTGTTGTATCTTCATCGGCATTGGCAGTTAAAACAGGATTTCCTCCCATTGCAACAATTAAACCACTTTTTACCCAGGGATACGATACATACAAACCTGTGATGCTGATGAAAATTAATGGAATTAAAAAATAGAATCCAAATACAACATGTATGTCATTGTTGATTTTTTTGAATTTTGCCTTCCATTTAACGTTAAGTACATTTTTAAGTTGTTTCCATTTTTTTGGCAGCCATAAAACAAATCCGGACAAGAGCATGAAAGCAAAAATAAGTATAGATACTCCAACAATATCTCTTCCTATATTTTTAATTAACAAAGAGCGATGTAAACTTAAAATAATACTGAAAAAATTATTCAAAGAATAATCTCCGGAACCTAATATTTTTCCGGAATATGGATTTACATAGTAAGAACCTGCTTTTAAGGAATCGAAACTTTCATACGAAACAATTATACTTTTATTGGCTTGATAAGGAAGGTTTACATGACTTATATTCAACTCTTTTTCTTTGAAAATAGCCTGTATGCTATCTAATGCTAAAAATGGTTTGTTTTCTGCCGAAACATACACTTTATCGTAGTTGTAAAAATCAATTATTTTGTTTTTAAAGGTGTAAATACTTCCTGTAATACAGACTATAAAGATAACTACAGACGATAGAAGTCCGAGCCACAAATGCAGCACGGACATACTATATTTAAACCAAGATTCTTTTCTTCGTTTTTTTCGCAAAAGAGATTTTAAAATTTTGTTCATACTTCCAACTCTGCCAATTTATTTCCTATCCATATTCCTTTTAGAATCCAACTCTTTAACAATTTCAAGATACTTGGTGTATTGTTCTTCGTTAAATACTTTTTGAAGTACATTTTTTCGTTCCTGGTCGTATTTAGTCCTGTATTCTTTTGCCAGCTCAGCATTTCCGTGATAAAGATCATGTGCATCGGAAAACGATTTTTCAAATGCTTTATTTACTGCATTCAGCATTTTCACCTGACTTTCGTCCAAGGCTAATTCCGTTGTCATTTTTTGAATTTCTTTATCTGAATATCCTGGTTTTCCAAAATGTGCCATCTTTTCAGCAAATGCCTCGTAGCTTGGCAATTGCTCTGAAGTTAAGAATGCAGTAATCTCTTCGTTTTGCAATTTCTGTATCCCTTGCATTTTTTTCATCATTACAGAACGGTTGGGTTTTGCGCCACTTTCCCTAAACCCTGCAAAACTTTCTTCTCTTATTTTAGTGTATTTAGCAATAACCACATCAAATTTTTGTGTTTGTTCTGTTGTTAGGTTCAATTCTGCTTTAATTTCATCAAAACTAAAACGCCCTTTTTTCTTTTCCTGAGCATATGATGTCATAACTACAAGAGTAAGGAGTAGTACTGCAATATTTTTAATTGTTTTCATAYCTTATAATTTTATTGTTAATTGGAAAAACTTCCTTCAAAAAACATACGCTTTTTTGAAGGAAGTTAAAATCAGTAGTTYGTTAGTTCCGCAAAGCTTTYTGTATTAGTATCCAGTAACTRTCTTTNRTTTGTATTTCGCTTATAWRTAGTGATTTACATTAAGTRCTRCAACTGGAATAATTGATGTAAAACGAAACAAACTATTGTWATATTTTAKTCYTAAAAAATTCCCTCAATAAATATATTWCCSYTATCAAGAGTYAARCCTGTTGTAAATGCATYGGGATCTTCWGAGGCGATATCAAAAATATAAACGCGCGGGTCRTCAGATGACGTWAGTATAATCGGATTTCCCCTTCCATCTACTTCGCCTGTATCTGTTTGACCTGTTATAGGGCAGATGGCCATGTAAAACTTGCCGTCTTTTACCACACCGTGTTGATAGGCACGTAGGTCTGACGTGGGAACGTTCATCTTTGTCGCCGTTTTGTTGTTGATGTCAATACGGACAACACCCCAACTGTTGTTTGCATCTTCTGCATTGGTGAATTTTGCCGACATGTAACAAATACCACCTCCTGCATGGTACCAGTTGTTGGTGCTAAATCCTTCACCCAGAGTACCGGATACGTCGAAAGACCAGCTTTCATCATACGCCCCGTTTTTCAGGCGGACAATCGTGGCAGGGTCGTCGCCGTTTGCCTGGTAAACATAACCGTCAATGGCGTGCATATTGCCTCCACGATAACCATTGGTACTACCATCTCCCAGTTCAGTACGGATGTATTTAAGGTTTGTCAGCGACGGGTAATCCAACACAAGAGCGTGCATTCCGGTAGCAGTGACCGTATTGTCAGTTGTGGAACGTCTTACTCCGTAATAGATTTTATCACTCAATATGGTAGGAGCATCAATCCTGGAAACGTAAGCTCCCTCGTCAATATCCCAGTCCGTAACAGGAATGTTTTCTACCGTTACATTTGCAATAGCCACCAAAGGAATCTCCATACGGGTAACATACATGAGTGCCTCTTTAGTAACACCGTTTCCGCTATCTTCAATGTCTGAAGTTACAATGTTGTGAATTAAGATGGTCTCCTCGTTGATTTTCCAGGGACGAACATGCGCCACACCCCCCATTACCGGGGTAACATCCAGTTCTTTTTCCAAGGTGTAATTTCCGGTTTCAGCGGCATAACTGAATTTTTTAAGATAGCCACCGCCGTAATCAAACATATATACCCAACCCAGTGAATCGGTAAACACTCTGGCGGAACGCACGGGATTAAGCGCATAACCATTATTTATAAAGGTAAGCGAACCTTCGTCGAGATTTTTTACCCCTGCCATATAGACCGATGCGTCATCCCCATCAAATCTGGCTGTAATGTGATATACCTTTTCTTCTTCCAGTGTTGGTGTTGGATCTGGTGTCGGATCATCGCTATCACTACAAGAACTTACAATAAGTATGAACGTGCTCAAAATCAGGATTTTAAAAAATAATAAGTTTTTCATTTTATCACAGATATTAAATTAATACATTAAAAAATTCTATAAGATATTTTTGCATATATTCCCCTGCCGGGTTTTTGTATGGCATAATTATCAAATGCCATTTTATTAAATACATTTTTACCATCGATGCTTAGTGTCATTTTCCTTCCTGAGAATGTATAAGAAAGGCTTACATCATTTATAAATTGTGAGGGTACTATAGGGAGATTCTGACTCCCCAATATATTCCAGTCAAAACCAAATTCGTGAACATAGGAAGTAAACCAACTGACACTTAAACGGTCGCCTTGTTTTAGCAAATCTTCTTTGTTATATTCTGCATTTGCGCTTACCGTTAACCAAGGCATATTGGGTTCTCTTGCATCATAATTCAGATTAACAGAACCATTTTGGGCAAATTTTTCCTTAAAACGAGAATCCAAATAATAGCCCTGTACCATGAAGTGCCACTTACTACTAATGCGATAATCGACCTGAGCCTCTACTCCTTTGGAAACAATATGACCAATATTCTCAAAAACAGAGTAACTGTCATCGCCCTTCTCTATAACGGAACGTTTTATCCGGTCATAGGTATTCCTAAAAAAGAGGTTGGTGTTCAAATTTACTTCGTGATACCCGTTTTCATAGAGGGTAAATATTCCACCAAGGTTGATATTCAAACTCTTCTCAGGTTCTAAATCAATTGATTCTTCAATTTCGTCGGATACGTTTCCAAAAACTTCATTAGCAGTAACAAGTCTTACGGCTCGTTCGAGCGACATATTAAAACGTACTTTAGGAGTTAGCGCAAAACTTGACGTACCTCCAAATCCCCAGTTACCATCAGGACGAGAGAGCCTGGTAGTATCCAGTTCGCCGTTATTGTATTCTATCTTATTTTGTTTCAGATGGTTGTAATAGTGTTTTACAAACACTGAATTTTTCAAGCTTTCGCCTAAAAAGGTATTTTGGTAGGTAATGCCTGTAATCTGTTTATTCACAGAGCTTGTACTTCCGTAGTTCCGCTCTTCGGCTTCACGCAATTTATCATCAGACGAACGTGTAAAATAATTGTATGAATAACTGATACCAAGGAGATGGTTTTCATTGAAATTGTACGAAAGAGAGGTTCTTCCGATGTAATTTTTGTTATCATTAACATTTAACGATGCCGTACCGCTCTCTCCGGCTATGGGCGTAAGAATTGGTCTCAATTTACCATACCAGTCATAACGGTTTGTCGTGGTATCCACAGTTGTCCGTTGTGATTTTGAATATTGCAGGTTGGCAGAGATGTCTAATCTTTCAAGAAACAAATCTTTTTTCATATAATTAAGCCCTGGTGCTATCGTCCATCCTTCGGAAAAACGTTCTCCGTAGGGACTTATCATTCTTGGTCCGTGTTGTGCTTCTTTGTAGTCTTCCGACAGGTTTATGGTAAAAAAAAGTTGGTCTGCCCATTTTTTATCGGTTATGCCCACATCGGCTTTTACTCCGTAAGATTCATAAGCATCGTTGAAACGGCGTACTTTCACACCTGATGCTATAACATCCCCACCATAATTGACCACTGTACCGTCCGGGAGCATCTCTATGTTCTCTTTTATTTTAATATCGTCCGACCATACTTTATAGTCGTTGTCCGAATAGTTGTAAAATGCCGACAAGCGGGTCGTAATTCCGGTTTTATCATTGCGCCAGGAACCTGTAAGGTCTGCTCTATGCGTATTGAATGAGCCGTAGGAATAGGAAATATTCAACGATTTATTACTACCCTTGTGTCCTGTTTTTCCAAGTTGTTTGGTAACAATATTAATGGCACCACCCATTGCATCGTTGCCCAGTTCGATTGGGACAACGCCTTTATATACATCTATGCGCTCAATGAGTGATACAGGAATGCTGTTAACCGAATAGGATGAGCCGAAGGATTCAGAAGGCACACCATCAATAAAAAGACGAACTGCTTTGCCTGAAAGCCCGTTTATATTATAATGGGTGTGCGAACCAAGTCCACCATTGCGCCGTACACGCAAGCCCGGCGTTTTATCAAGTATTTCATTTATCTCTGCTGATTTTATCTGTAAATCGCGGGTATCTATGGATGTAACAGCAAACCCGCTGCGTTCTATTACTGCAGATCTTGTTTCGCCTTTTATGATGACTTCGGCTATGTTTTCGGTATTTTCGGTAAGGGTGAAATTGGCCTTTATGGTTTGCCTGTTATTATTCGCCCTTGTGTATATGGTTTTAGAAACGGTTTTATAACCAAGGAAAGAAACAACAATGGTATGATCTCCGTCCTGAATATTTTCCAGTACATATTGTCCGTTTTTATTGGCTTGAGTACCCTTTACCGTATTTTTTATATATACAGCCGCCCCAGGCAGAGGGATATTGTTTTCCGAAACTACCCTTCCGGTTATAACGGTATGGTACCTTTGAGCCATTAGCATAGAGGGAAACAGTAGTATAAAAAGCAATAACTGGTTCTTCATATTTTTTTTCATTTAGATTTAAAATAATTCCGGTTATGGTTTCATTTTGGATTGCATCCTTCAATTTTATCGTGAAAGAAATGATTACTAGTAAGAGTTTTTAATTGTCGCATAAATTTCTATTAAGTCTTTGATTTAACCATGCTTTTCATTAGGAAACATTATGTTTTTACCACAGTGAAAAAAAATATTTTTTTTCTGTATTTCTTTCTCTGAGCAGACACTCGCACTACTCAATCATTTTATTATTTATTAACCGACAGTGCCTGTCTCAAGATGCATTCCTCAAGTATTTTAGGTGTTAAAACTCTCACACAAAACAGGACTTAAAACAAGATTATATAAGCGTGCTAAAATAAAATAAGAGATATTTACAATAAATAACATCTCAAAAATACCAAAGAATAAAGCATCCTGAAATCCCTATTTGTTGGTATAATGTGCAATCGGTTGAGAAAGAAGCAACAAGGTTTTATGCGATTGCTAATGGTGGGTAATTTAGCTTACTGACATTTCCTATGTTTACTTAAGCAACTTTCAGAAGCTGCATTTCGATTAACTTCAGTTCAATTCTAAAGTCACTAGTGTCCGCTATAATTAAAAAAACATTCTTTGAAATTATTGTAATCTGTATCTTCCAAAGCTTTTTGGTTGCATAACGACTTGAATTGCTAAGTTCTATGGGCAAGTAAAATTCATCCATATGAATAAAGGCAAAAGTATTTCCGTACAGATAACTGAGTTTCTACCCCATTGTGTATTCAACATATTAGTTGAAAAATATAATGGGAATAAATATGTCAGACATTTTACATGTTGGAATCAGTTGTTGTGTATGATATTCGGACAAGTAACAAATCGTGAGAGTCTTCGGGATCTTATTGTGGCAATCGGTGCTCACAGTAAAAAGTCTTATCATCTTGGGTTTGGGAAACGTGTCATGAGAAGCAATCTTGATAAGGTGAATATGAAGCGTAACGCTTTTATATTTAAAAACATTAAGTCGGAAATGATATACCGAAACGAGTTTAAATCGTTTACTTATGCATATAACCAAGTATACGATTATATTGAAAATTTGGTGCAATATTAAGAATACACTCTGGTTTAGGATATAAAACACCTTTATAAAAAGAAATTGAATTAAGAGCTTATTACAAATTGGCAGTCTAATTTTTTTCGTATCATATTTTGTTGCAATTGCATTGGTTATAAAAGAATTAGGCTCGATTGATAGAAGGAATATTTTAATGTTTTTCATTCTTTATTTGCATAAGTCTCCCTTTTGTTTGATGGATTTATTAATAATTGTTTTATTTTGACTGGCCGTTATATAGTAAGGCTCATGATGAGAAACAATAAATTAATTGTATATGATTTCTAATTCATCACATAAGTTATTAAGATGTATCTTTTGTTTTATCCTGTGTATTGGTTATTTGAGTGCTTACAGTCAGCAATCAATCCGATATGAAAGATTCTCTACTTTTGATGGTTTGGGTAATAATTCAATCTACGATATTACTACAGATTCCAAAGGATATATTTGGTTTGCAACTTATGACGGTTTAACCCGGTATGATGGTTATGAGTTTATCAAATTCAAATCAGATCAAAATAATTCAGTATTTGTAGGATCCAATATAATTAAAGTGCTGGCCCCCGATTCGTTAGATCAAATTTGGTTTGGAGCAACCGATACAGGTTTATCAGTTTACAAACCCGAAACCGGTTATTTACGGAACTACAATTTCAAAGGGGAAAAGGGCAAGAGAATATCGGGAAACGATGTTGCGGCAATTGCCCACCTCGGAAAAAAGGTTTGGATTGGTACTACAGAAGGTTTGGATATTTTAAACACAAAATCGGATTCCATTCAAGCTTTTTCATTAACTCAATTTGGAGTCTCTAATCACATTACATCTTTGGTAGATGGCCCCGATGATTATGTTTGGGTAGGAACATCGAATGGAGTTGTTCTCGTTAAGATACAGGACAATCAAATTGTATTACACCCATCTTTTTTAGCGAATTACACCATTAAAAATGAGTATGTAAGATTTGTTTACAAGGATCATAAAGGATTAATATGGTTGATTTATTCTGATCATATTCAAGCAGTATCATTCAATGAGAAAAAGGGAATAAGCCTGCAGTATAAATTCAGTTTAGATCAGTTCGAAATATCTGGCAAAGAAAATATATTTTTTAGTTCTATAGCTCACGATTTCTCGAATAGCTATTGGTTGGCAACAAATAACGGTTTGTTGGTTTTTAAGATTGATGATAGTAATAAGTTGACGGTAAGATGGTCTCATCATGATTTGTACAACAATGAAAGCCTTTCGGGAAACCACATAAGAAGTTTGTGTTGCGATAGGGAAGGCTTGATGTGGATTGGTACTCGTTTTAATGGTGTGAATTTGTACAATCCGTACAAACAACCATTTAAGAGATATATGCGTCGATTGAGTGAAAACTCGACCATGTACAACAATAATGTACGTACTATAATTGAGGATCAGGATGAAAATATTTGGATTGGATATTGGAATTCAGGTCTCGATTATTTAGATACTAAGACCAATATTTACAAACATTTTAAAGAGGGAAATGTAAATAAGGATAATATACCTTCCAATGTTGTTCGGGGAATGTTTCAGGATAAGGAAGGACGAATGTGGTTGGGAACTAATTTTGGATTTACTGAGATAATAAAAAAGGATGAGGATTTTATTTTCAAGAATTACTCTTCTTTTAACGGAAATAAATTAGGAGGAGGGTACGAGTTTTTTGTTGACTCCAAGGATCGATTTTGGATAGGAACAACCAATGGCCTGGTTCAGTTTCACAAGGAATCGGAAACTGGTCAAATTTATTCTCATAGTTCAAAAGAATATTTAAATAGTCAACGAAATTTTATAAGGTGCATTGCAGAGGATAAAGAAGGAAATCTTTGGTTGGCTACCGACGGAGGAGGCGTTGATAAATTTAATCCCGAAACAGGAAGTTTTACTGGTTATAAATCAGAGTTAACCAGAAAAGGGAGCATATCGCACAACAAAATTTATTGTTTGTTGTTTGATTCAAAAAATCGATTGTGGGTAGGAACTCATAATGGTTTAAATTTAATGAATAAGAATGGGAAGCAAGTTCAATTGTATTCAGAATCAGATGGTTTAATAAACAATGTGGTTTACAGCATACAAGAAGATCAAAAGGGAGATTTATGGATTTCTACATCAAATGGCTTGTCGTGTTTGACACCCGATACGGGAAAGTTTAGAAATTATTTGCAGGGATTTGAATTTTCTGATGATGCCTGGTGGAAGAATAGTAAGGGGGAGATATTTGTAGGGGGAGTGAATGGTTTTTTTAAGTTCGATCCCAATAGCTTGCTCGAAAATGAAATTGAACCCAAAGTGTACTTAACAGGATTTTCATTACAAAATAAAATAATTAAATCAGGTGATATCGTAAATGGACGTGTTTTATTAGCTTCTTCAATTTCAGATACCAGAAAAATAGATTTATTTCACAACGAAACCTTTTTCACTATCGATTTACTGGCTTTGTCTTTTTCAAATCCTGATTACATTCAGTACAGTTATAAGCTGGAAGGGTTTAATTCCGATTGGATTAATTTAGATTCTAAAATGAGATCGGCCACATATACCAATGTACCTAATGGAGAATACCAATTTAAATATAAAGCGGCCAATGCCGATGGTATTTGGTCTCAAGAGTCAAATCTCACAATTGTTATTCATCCGGCTTTTTATCAAACAACATGGTTTAAAATAGCTCTTGTTTTACTTCTTATTTTACTGATTATTTTTCTGTATAAGTTGCGACTTAGGAGTTTAACCCAGCAAAAACAGCGCTTAGAAGCAGAGGTTGAACAGAAAACAAAAGATTTACGACAAAAGAAAGAAGCTATCGAAAAACAAAACTGTAAGCTCGAATGTCAGAATAAGGAGATTGAAGAACAGCAAGAAAAACTTGTTAAAATGACTCAGGAAATTCATGAGGCTGATGAACGTAAAATGAGATTTTTCACCAGTATATCACATGAAATTAGAACACCGCTTACACTTATATTGGGTCCGATAGAACATCTTATAGATACAATTCCTGCTGAGGATAAACGATTTGGAGGTTTGCAACTAGTACAGCGAAATACAAATAGATTGTTGAATCTGGTAAATCAATTGCTTGATTTCAGAAAAATTGATTCAGGTCATATGCCCGTTAATAAAGTGCATGGAGATTTGAAAGCCTTTGTAAATGAGTTGTTCTTGAGATTTGAGGGAATGGCCATTCGCAAAAGTATTCGYTACCAATTTYTGGTGGAGGATGCAAATATTGAAACWTGTTTTGATGCTGATGTACTGGAGAAAATTATTACCAATTTACTAAGCAATGCMTTAAAATATACACCAAACGAAGGAGARGTATCTCTGCATTTRGAGAGGAATTTKAATGAAATWATACTGTCRGTAAAAGAYAATGGTCCGGGTATTTCRTTRGATCAAAAAGAKGATATATTYAAACGRTTTTTTAGARACARTAACAAAWGYATAGATACYACTATAGGAACGGGMATAGGATTGGCTTTCGCTAAAGAAYTATCRATTCTKCATGGTGGTGATATTAATGTAASCACRGGTRTRGGGAAAGGAAGCTGTTTTCAACTTASSTTTCCTGTTGCAGATCARRATCAGGAAGTGCTTTAYAAAGAAGATGATGTRAAAATTGAAAGTCAATCATATGATTTGATGAATTCATCTATCGAAGATTTTACGGTACTTATTATTGAGGACAATGCTGATTTAAGATCTTTTATTAAAGATTCTTTAGGAGTAAAAAATGTAATTGAGGCAGCGAATGGAGACGAAGGAATTAAATTGGCTATTGAAAATTTACCAGATATCATATTGTCTGATATTTTGATGCCGGGTAAAAATGGTTTCGAAGTTTGTCGATTGCTCAAACAAGATGAAAGAACCAACCACATACCAATTATTCTGTTAACGGCTTTGGGTGCCGATGAAAATCAACAAGCAGGAATCAATTTGGGTGCCGATGATTATATTGTAAAACCTTTTAATCATCGAATATTATCGGGTAAGGTGCACAATATCGTACTTGCTCGTAAGCGCTTTAAAGAAAATTTGCAGAGAAATCTTGTTAGCAGTCAGGAACAGAATGACGGAGATTGGAAACATGGCTTACCTCCATTTATCTTCAAAATAATTGAATTGATTGAAATTCATATGCATCAGCCAAATTTTGGGGTTGAGGAATTGGGTMGATTAATGAGAATAAGTCGTTCWACCCTTTATCGCAAAATGAAATCGGTKACYGATAAAAGTGCAGTGGAATTTATTCGMGAAGTAAGAATACGAAAAGCAATGGAACTGCTGGTAAACGAGCCTGATATTCAGATTGCAGAGYTGTCGTATAAAGTAGGTTTCGTAGACACAGATTATTTTCGRCAATGTTTTAAAAAACAATTYGGCAAAACACCCAAAGAGRTTTTRGYTARTTCMGAATTATAAGTTTACTTYTTCYCGRAGTRATTAATRATGGYAGCYGTTTGTTCGGTTTGCAAGTGNTTATTWCCGTTTCWCGGATTTTAAATWSKMWKYKKYMTKWMWGYYSSMAARCWWWWSMYAKYAMWWRWWATASYAKWKTWCWGAMRMWTWWWYWCMCMSKTWTWAWGMYKTAATTGGCCCATTCGGCCTGCAATTGAATCATTTCTCATGTGCATTGACACAAATACCATGCTTTGAATTTGCTGAACGTAAGTAAATTGCGTTAGTATTAATTATCAATTATTAAAAGCATGAGACAAATTTTTATTGGAGCATTATTAATGTGCTTTACCTTTGGTGTAAGTGCTCAGACAACTCCTCAATGGGAAAATCTTTTTAACGGAAAGAATTTAAAGGGATGGAAAATTTTAAATGGAACAGCTGAATACAAAGTTGTAGATGGACAAATTGTTGGAATCAGTACAATGGATACGCCCAACACTTTTTTAACTACGAGGAAAAATTACGGCGATTTTATTTTGGAGTATGAAATGAAAATGGATTCCGGAATAAATTCAGGAGTGCAAATTCGAAGCAATAGTGTAAAAGAATACAAAGATGGCCGTGTTCATGGATATCAGGTTGAGTGCGATGAT